>JAPPDQ010000484.1 GCA_028875495.1 Chloroflexota bacterium | reverse complement strand
TGACTACCAGTCCCGGCTTTCCCTCGTCGCGGCCTATCCGGCTGGTGGCCTGGATGTACTCGGCGTGGGTTTTGGGCTGGCCGACTACCACCATCAGTCCCAATCGAGGTATGTCGAGACCCACCGAAATCATGTTGGTGGCGATGGCGCTGTCCACCCGGTCTGGTTCGTCTGCTCCACGCCCTAGACGACGCCGGGCCTCGGCCACCTTGCCCGTAGGAACCCGCGAAGTCAGTTCCAGCACCTCGGAGACGGTGGTGCGGTCGCGAAACAAACCCTCCGCGTACGACTCGTTGATCCGTTTTCGTTGGCTGTAGGACTTGATGGTGTTCTGTACCTCTTCTTCCAAGATGCGCCGCGCCCCGCCCAACTCTCGAAGGCTGTTGAAGTAGCCCAGGACGGTCATGTAAGGATCGGCCGGGTTGTCGGATCTGCGCCCACCGGCGTCTCGGTAGGCGCGCGCTGCAGCTCCCATCAGCGCCAGCCAGACGCGACGCATCAACACCTTCGGATTGCGACCCGGCGACGTGATTCCGAGATACAACCGGCCGGGTACTTGATCCGCAGGCACAATCTCGGCGAAGAACGAGTCTCGCCTGTCAGGCCCCGGAGGCGGAAAGATCTGCGTGTTCGATCTTCCGAACAGCGCCTGGATCTGGTTCTGCGCCTGGCGCACCGTGGCTGTTGAGGCCACGATCTTGGGTCGCACCTCTGGGGTGGGGGCATCCCCCGAACTACCTGTCGATCCACTACTTGCGCGCACACACAAAGCCTCGATCACAGTCTCGTATAGGCCGGCCATCGTGCCGAGAGGTCCGGAGATAAGGTGCAACTCGTCCTGGATTACCAGGTCGGGCGCCGGTAGTGCCTGACCGAGTGGCTGACCCCTCCCAGGGTCTGCACCTCCGTAGAATCCAGCATCGTCGTAACGGTCCGCACCGCCCAACAGCGCTCCCGTCTGGGCCGTCCACGGAAGCGAGGCGAACTTGTCCACAGTGGCTATCAGAAAAGCAGGAAGCCGCCGATAGATAGGCTCGTCCACGCCCAGGATCGGCAGGGCGCGGTCACCGCTGAAATTACACTCGAAGTTGATGCAGACGATGCGAAGCTCGGTTGGTCTGTCGGCATCGGGACGTAGGTCGAAAGAATCGGGTTCGAACTTCGCGCTGCACCACGGGCAACTCTCCAGAGGGATCGGGAGCGGTTTGCCTTTCGGGTTGGACTTGAACTGCATGGTCTTGGATCGGGCCGAGTCCGACTTTCCGTCGCCTTTGCGGCCCATGTAGTTCGGAGTGGCAGCTTTGCCGACCCACAGACCGATCTCGAAGGGCCAGACACCGTAGCGGTCGGGATCGGCAAGGCGCTCAAGCTCCAACCCGCACACCAGGCCGGAGGCTCGGGCGAGTTGGTCCAGAGTCAGCAGACGTAGTGTGTAGCGCATGATCACAGCCACACCCGCGCCGTGGCGCCCTTCCTCTCCAGGTCGGCGTAGGCGCCGTAAAACGATGGCGAAGGCGGCCAGACCCAGGTAGGCCTCGGTCTTGCCGCCGCCGGTTGGGAAAAAGAGGAGGTCTACCACCCGGCGGTCTGGGTTGTGGGGATCGCCGAGGCCGGGAAGGTTCAGCAAAATGAACGCAAGCTGGAAAGTGCGCCACTCCGGTGGGCCATCAAGGCTGTCGCCGAGGCGCCGCTCCAAAGCGCTAGCCACGCTCCGGTTCGCTACCCGGAAAGCATCAAGGGCATCTGAGTCGTCCTCAAGAAGTCGGATCCCGCGTTCCATACGGTTCGCGGCATGGGCGGCCAGACGAAGCAGTTCCTCGGCGGTCTCCTTTCGATCCCCTTCTACTGATAACGTGTCCCGCTGGGTTTCGATCCAGGCACGGTATTGCTCCACTAGAGGCATCAATGCCGCTCTTGCTGCATTGCCATCGGACAACGCTCCAAGGGATTCCATCGACAGCACAGCGTCCGGTGCTTCCGCAGGCTTGGTCACCGTGACGGTCGCGCCCGGAATCCATGCTGTCCGTAGGAGGCGGCAATTGCCGTCGTTGACCTCCCATTCGGCGGAGACACCGTGCCCGACAGCGTATTCAGGGGTATCGGCGTAGTGGAGGTCGGCAACCCGGTCGTCCCACTCCGACGCCTGCCTTCCGCGCGGATCGGGGCGAGGCACGAAGGGTTCTTTGCTTCTGACTTCGAGTTCGGCTTGGAAAACGTAGGTGTGGTCGGCAGGGCTTCTGGAACCTCCGTCTTTATTGGCTCGGGGTGGCCGGTTGTTGACCAAGAACACCGACACGGAACGCGCGCCGCGGGGAAGGTCTGGTAAGCGTTGGATATCGATCGGTCGTGAGGCCACATGTAGCCGGAGACCACCCGACTGCGGCACCCGATAATTGGCGGGCCCCGACAGGGCCACAGACACGCTGCGCTCTTCTGCTCTCCGTTGCCAGACATCGATGGCCTTTCCGTCCACCTCCTTCACTTTTTCCAGGTTGTAGTCGCCCCAGCGAAGGGTCAGGTTGAGTTGGCTAGCCGACTCAGGCACGAGGAAGCTGAGACCTATCGCCGATGGAAAGAAGCCTCTCTTAGCGGCTTTTCGTTCCTCCGCTGACTCCTCAGCCAAGCCAGCCCTCTCCGGAACCTCGTCGAGAACGTCATCTTCGTCACCATCGGATCGGTCCGCAACAGGTGTGTCCGACGGAATCAAAAACCCCGTCAGGTACCAGTTCGAGGGCTTCACCCACCCCGGCAGTTGTTCATCAGCGAGATCATGGTCGACCCAAGGTCCCACCAAGTCGAGCTTCAGCGCCTCAACCAGATAGTCCCGCACGGCGAGCGAATCACCGACTGCCGCTTGACAATCGGAAGCTCCTTCAATCACTGTCCAGCCCGAGTTTCTTCAGCTGCACGCTCCCTATTGAGGTCGAGAAGGCGGGCTAGCACTTCGTCGCGGGTAGGATCCGGCCAGCGGTAGCGGTAGGGTTTCTTTTTCCTTGGACTCCAAGTCTCGTCGTCGATCTTGTAATCGAGTAGAAAATCGCAATCAATAGAGATGTCACTCCAACCGTAGGAGTCGAGTATGGCTCGGTCCATGGCGGCATGCAGCCGCCGCATTTCGAGTATCTCAGGAGCGTTCTCGTGCTGATCGTGAAAGCGGTTATAAGTCTTCGTTAGCCCCTCGTTGTTAAGAACCATGAGTTCTGCTCGATGATCGTAATATTGGCGGCCAGCCAAATCGAGATCAGGACGGTTGTACCAGTTCCTGGGAAACGGAAAAGTCTCGAAGCAGTCCGACGGAGTGTAGACGGCATCATCTTTCATAGTTGAACCTAGGAATCTGGTCCAGGTCTCGTGAACTCGGGACTGTAGATTAGCGAATGCCGCATAACTATCGAAAGGAAATATTATGAGTTTGCTACTGTAGACCATGTCATTCGGGAGAAAGGCAAAGGCCAAAGTGCGACTCGTTTGTGATATCGCTAAGATCCTATCCAGATGACGTATATTATCATATAGTTCAAATCTCGGATTCCAATACTTCCACCACTCTTTGACCATGCGTGGATATCTATAGACATCTCTCTTTATACGTTCTGGTTTGACCTTTAGTTCAAGGATATTTAACAGATCAGGCCAAAACTCCTTGCACTCTTTTTTAGTTCGTTCTCCAAAATTTATGATGTAGCGTCTGTGGCGTTGGGTCGGGTCTGAATTGAGTTCTTGGCCCCCAATAAAGGGATAGATGACTTCTCGATTACGCGGACTGGCTGCTAGCAATTGGTGCATCATTGCGAGAGGCGAGGCTTCTTCTGTTGAGTCACGGTCATCGAAAGTGAACCCGATGCCCAGTGGGATACTTCCCTGAAAGCTCAGTTCTTTGTTTGTTGTCAGTCGGGCCGGGTTACCGTGTCCGCCACTGTGAAACAGGTATGCGGTGATTTGCGCCACGTCAATACCATCGAGTTGTTTTGGCCCATTGTACTTACCTTTAGCCAAATGGACTATGCTTGTGACGACGGCGGCCAGACCAGGCCATTCAACCCTACGCCGAGCGGAATAGATGACTCCACCATTGGTGCAGATCCAAAAGAGGCCACTAGCGCGAGTATCTCCTTGAGCAACGGTATTAGTGGCGATCAAGCCAAGAGTGCCCTGATGGCGTAGGAGATCAAAGGAGCGGCGGAAAAAGTGTGCGACAAGATCGGCCCCCCCGGTTGATCCAACATTCAATGTTCTCAGCCATTGTGCGTATGCAAGACCCTGTGTCCTCGTGATGTTTCTCCCGCCTTGGAAAGGTGGGTTGCCGACAATTGCATCAAACCCTGGGTTCAAGCGATCAAAGATTTCGGGAAACTCAATGTGCCAATGGAATGGAGCGAGTGGGGGATCGTTGTGGCGCAACTCAGACAACCATCCTCGGTATTGAGCAGTCTGCCCGTTGATCACCGCTGTGGCGAGTCTTTGGCGAAGGGCTTCCCGAGACTTAGGTTTGGACTCATCAAAAAAAGCGGCTAGGACAAGGTCGCCAATTAATCGTGCGGCGTCTGTCTCCGCACGCGACTCTTCCAGCAGGCACCGAAGTTCCCGGTCGGACACGGTGCCGTCTGCTTGCCTTATCAGTCCGCGTAGCTTAGCCGCCTGAGTTAAGTGGCTGCGGCTCTGCAGCGCTTCAAACCCAGCTTGAAATGTCTTAGCGTTGTTCTTCCAGTGGAAGGATTGCAACTGCTGGTTGGACAGGCCTACCAGTGAGTCGCCATGGCGTAATGCGTGGTCGAGGAAGGTCAGGGGGTGGCCTTTAGCCAATGTCGTCAGCCAAAGGGAGAGTTTCGCTAGGTCTACGGCTTTGGGATTCCGATCTACTCCGTAGAGGCAACGCTGGGCAACTAGGCGCCGCGCGAAGATTGTCTCATCCTCGTTGGGAAGGATCACCGGCACGCCGCTGTAGGTTTGCCATGCCTTGATGAGAGCTTCGGCAAGTTGGCGGCAGGCTTCTACTAAGAATGCGCCCGAGCCCATTGCCGGATCGCAGATCCTGAGATCAAGTATTTGTTCTGGCCGCGGCGGACCACCTGTTTGGTCACGGAGACGAGCCATGATAGGGTCCAGCGCCTTGCGGACGATTGGTTCTGTGAGTTCACGGGGCGTGTAATGCGATCCCGACCTGCGGCGCTCCTCGCTAGGTTGCAAGACCATGTTGCCCAAGGGCACAAGGTCAGGAGTGGCGTTGCTGTCAATTATGGAGGCGAGAGCCCCATGTATTGCGTCGATGGTGCTTGCTTCTCGGACAGCTTTGGCCAGTTTGGGTGTTAACTTTCGATTGGTGCGATCTCGGATCCATTTGACCCGCGGGAAACCGGGAGCCTGTTTCAACAGGCCTTCCAGATCCAAGGTGACGGGAGCGCCGTGCTTCTTAATGGCCTTAATCGCAACGCTCCGGCCCGTCGCTCTCTCTAACCGGAAACCCATCATCGTCTCGTAAACCGAACCGATATGTTCGACATCGAGTGCCCGGTAGGAAATGCGCTCACCGTCCAACACGATGAGTTTCTCCAACACTCGGTAAATCGTGCCGTCTCCGACCAGTGGGGACTCAATCCTCTCAACCACTTGTCGAGGCTCTTGGCTGCGGCCTTCGAGGAACGGGTACCGGTCGGGCTGAAATAGGTCTCCATAGAGGGGTGTTAGCGACACTCCTTTTGCGCGTGCTCCATCGTGAACCATGCGCCACAAAGCCAAGAGTTGTGCATAGGCACCGTATCTCTGGTCCATAGTGTCGGGGTGCATAGCCGCATCGGCCCGTAGCCGCTCGTAAAGGCCCGAAAGGGAGTAGCCATCCAGGAAGGTTTCGTCCTGGGGCAGCATGTCGCGCTCTTCGGTGTAGAGCAAGTACACGAGACGCAACACGACGGTGAGCAGGCCCCGATAGACCTCATCGCGGTCCTCCGCCAATGGTTGCCTGAGGAGCTCCCCCTTTGAGGCATCGTGGGCAGCCTGGAAGCCGCGAAGGAGTTCATAGAGTGCGTGGAGGACCTGTTCGGCGAGACGCTCGCTGACCTCGTTTTGAAACTTGCGGCTGTCCTCCAGGAGAGCGGCCAGTCTCTTCTCCCGTGGGACACTGAGTAGACGGGTTTGGCTCAGTAATGCTCGCATGGCCGAGCAAATCGGCCGCCCCGCGGTTTGGACCATGTCCTGGACCTGGAAGTCCAGCCATCCCGAACTCTCCCCCCGTGGTGCCGATATGAGCCGGAGGGACGATCCGTTGCACAACAGCCCTGCCGTCACTTCGGTTCGGCGGAGCAGCCTCTCCATTCGCCCCTGAGCCGACATCTCCAACCCATGCCCGGCGGAGCTCCTTCGGTCAAAGTCCTGTTTTGGCTCGCAGATGCTCACCAGGAGCTGCCACGGTGACTGCTGTTCTTCTTCCGTTTCTGGCTCTGATTGAGCCGTGTGGGTGGTCTTCATGGGTTCACGGCGCACCGCAAAGTCGGGAGTCAGCACATCGCCGGACTCCGGTATCGGTTCTGTCAACTCGGCGGGGATCGGGGCCTCCGCGGTGCCGGCGAAGCCTCTGGGTGAGAAACCCCAACCAAGCACCTTCTCAGCGAATACCCGAAAGTCTGGTAGCAGAGGAACGTCATCCTGGGTTCCATCCTGCAGGGGGTAGGCGCCATTTGCCAGGCATTCCCTCAGTAGGGACTGGCCTTCCTTGTCGTGCCGGTTCAGTATCACCCCTGCCTTGACGAGTGCCGGGGCTGACACGACCAGGCCGGTGGGTCGGACAAAACCGATCCACTCCAGGTGGGCGGCTATCTGTGGGTCCCGCTTCGCCATCAGTTCGTCTCCGGCCACAGGTACACCAGACCTACCGGTTCCACCCGCCGGACCTTCACGTCGTAGAACTGCCGAACCCGGGACGGTTCTTCCTTCAGGTCATCGTCAAACCGCTCAAGTCGTGTCCGCCAGTGTCGGATATTGGCGTCGAGTTGGCGTTTCTCGCTGGCGGCGAACTCGAAGGTGAGTTGCTCGAACTCTTGTTGGTAATGCGCGAGCTGGGCTTTCACCTGCTCACGATGCCGCTCCAGGGTCTCCCGGAGCTCTCTTTCCTCCCGTCCGCCGCGTTCCGCCAACTGTTGCTCGGCTATGGTTGCGAACTCGGCGGACCGAAGCTCGAGTTGGGGGAGGAGATCGTCGACATCCTGGGCGGCTGTGGCGAGCAGCCTGTGTTTGATGACGGTGCTCGGTTCCCGTTTCCTCGACGTGAGCGACTCGTAGAGAAGCCTAATGGTACGTGCCTCGGCATCTCGGGCATATGCCCGAAGGGGTCCGGACCGCTGTTGGGGTTCCTGCCACCGCGCTGTGACCGGCACTATTTCTTCGTGGAGTCGCTCGGCCCCGTGACCGTACAGTGAGAGGCGCCCCAGGAGGATGACCCGGGGGATCGAGTCTTTAGTTTGGGCAAGGCAGGCTCGCGAGAGATCATGGTAGATGAATCCTTGGGCACGAAAGCGGGCCAGGAGTCGCTGCACCACTCTCTGCTCCAGGTGCAGGTGGACGGTTTTCTCGTCCAACAGTCCTGCGTCTTCGAACACAATGGGTCGGATAGGAGCGTTGCTGCGCCACTCTGGGATCTTCTGGTCGATCTTGCGGGGGACTCGGAGGGAGTCGAGAGTGGAAATCCAGCTTGGATCGGAGGCTGCACGTTGTTCCAGGGGAGGGAAGTTCCAAACCTCCCGGCCGTTGCTCCTACTCGCTTCGATCAGTGGTGGAGCGCCTAACAGGTCCAACGAACAGTTGATGGCCTCCCGAAAAGGTTCCTTGGAGAAGTTGACCCATTTCCTTGATGTCTCAAGCAGGTCACGGCAGCGCTCGATTTGTCTCTTCAAGTCACTCTGGCGCTCTCTCGCCGCTTCGAGTTCCTGCTCGGATGCTTGTGACTGGGCTTCGTCCAAGACGTGCCCCTCTATCCGGCGTCGGAGAGCCTCGATGTCTGTGTGACGGATTCCTTCGCTGTTCAGTAGCTGCTCTACCGAGTCTTCGATGACTTTAGGAAGGCCGCCTAGTTCCTTCTTAATGGTTTCGGTCTTCCTAACCAGCACCTCAAGGACATGGTCCTCTACCCGCTGGGACAACACGAAGTAGTGGCAGTTCACTTCTTCTGCTGGTTGCAATTTGCGGTCGATCCGGCCATTGCGCTGTTCGATCCGTCCCGGGTTCCAAGGCAGGTCGAAGTGGAACATGTCCGAGCACTGGGCTTGCAGGTTCAGCCCCTCCCGGGCGGCATCGGTTGCAATCAGAATGCGCAGCGGCTCGACCGTGGGATCGGCATTGAACCGGCTCTGAATGTCTCGACGCCGGGTGGGGCTGGTGTACCCGTCAATAACCTCAATACGCTCCTCGGCACGGTCGGTGTCGGCTATGGCCCACTCCAACGTTTGCTTCAGGTATCGTCTGGTGCCTACCCGGTTCTCGGTGAAGATCAACACTCTGCGATCAGTCCAAGACGGTGTAGGCCCGGCGGGACGCGTGCCGAAGGCAGGCAGGCTAGGACACTGGTTGTCGCGAATCCAGTCGATCAGCCAACGAGTCTTTGCGTCGGGTAGGTACATCGTGTTCTCGGCTATTTCCTGCATTCTGTCGAGAAGACGCTGCTCACGCTCCCACGCCTGGACCTCAGCTTGGCGACTCGGTTGTGACGCAGAGTCGATCCCTGCTATTTGCGCTTCCTCAAGCGCCTCCGTCTCCTCCTCGGTCAACTCCGCTCTCTCATCATCTGCGTCGGGAGCTTGGACAAAGTCGTCGAGGTCGGCAGATCCGACAGATTTGTCGTCGGCGTCGCCTTCACGGGTTCTATCCCAATGGCGTTGTACGGTCTTGCGATGCACCTTCAGCGTGTGGGCAAAGGCTTCGATCGACGACAGCAGACGTTGTTGCAGGCCAATCACCATCAGCCCTGCGGCCTGTTGGACCCGTAGTGTCTCCGAAGAGTACCGCTCTTCCCGCGCCGTCCGATACTCGTCCAGCAGCCGGGAGAGCACCAACTCCGGCGCATCGTCCGGCAGGCCCTTGATTTCCACCCTCTTCACGTTGCGTTTCGGAAACCCTCCCTGTATCTCGCGGATGTCCTCCTTTAGCCGGCGCACCATCACAGGCTCAAGGTCAGTCTTGGGGGCGGTGATCTTGACCCCCCTAGTAAAGCGGTATGGGTCAAGCAACTCCAACAGAGTCGTGAAGCTGTTGGAATGGCCATTGTGGGGGGTGGCCGACAGGAACAACCGGTGCTCGAACCGGTGCGCCAGATCCCGGACAGCCTTGGTGAACTTGGTCTCGATGCCATATCGGCCGCCCGAGGAGGGAGCCGCGTTGTGGGCCTCGTCCAGAATGAGAAGGCTCCCGGTCTGGTGGTCGCTCAGCCACTCTCGCATGGGGTCGGTGTAAGCAGGGTCGATCAGTAGCCGATGAGAGACAAGGAACCGACTGTGGGTACGCCACGGATTCACCCCAAAGCCTCTCTCGCGGCGCATCCTCGACACAAAACGCCGATCCAGCACCTCGAAAACCAAGCCGAACCGATCCTCCATCTCCCCCTTCCACTGTTCAAGCATCGACGGGGGCGCCGCCACAACGATTACCTTCGCCTTGCGTCGCAATAGCAATTCCCGGGTGATCAACCCGGCCTCGATCGTCTTCCCCAAACCAGTGTCATCGGCAATGAGCAGATTTACCCGAGGAAGGCGCAGAGCCTTCCGGAGAGGCTCCATCTGATAGGCATCGATAGTGATGCCAGCCCGAAACGGCGCCTGGAAAAGATTGGGATCCGTGGCGGTAGTGCAATTCCACCGGAGAGTGTTCAGGAAAGCTGCAAACTGTCGAGGCTGGTCAAACCCCTTGGCGGCCAAGTCAGTCCAGCCCTCGTCCTGGATGATCAACCGATCCGGCTCATAGTCCCAGAACACCTCCAAAGACTGTCCCTGATTGTCATCATCCACACAGGCCATCCGGACCCGCGGCGACTCAGCAGGATCGTCTGAATGGGAGACCTCCTCCACAATCCAGCGGCGAGATCGAACTTGGACCAATTCGCCCACTTCGGGCGGGCGTTCGGGCAGGTAGACAGAAGTAATAAGGGATGAGGCTAGTCAACGATTGCCCAGGCAGGCGACTTGACACAGCCCCGTGGTCGTCACGTCCTCGAATGGCCTACGCCGCCAACTCCCAGGGATGAAACCGATATTCGGGTCAGATCTGTTCCGAGCCCGGTTCGCTCTGCTGAATAGGTGCGCCAACTCGACGGCTCTGGGCGCTCCGTGGACGTAGGAATAGACGACTGGCGTTTCCTGCCAGAAGCCGTAGTACATGTCGGGGAAGGCGAGTTCATGGACGTCGTCCAGGTAGCTCAGGCGCCATTCGGTGCGTTGGGCACGCCACCAGGAGCCTTCCAAGATCACTGCTTTCGGGATGGCTGCGGCATCCATTCCAAGCGCATCCAGCCATTCCTCTCGGCCGAGGTCCATTACTGCCCTGTGACTGGCCGGAGGATGAGCGATCAAGGGTTTTCCCGTTTGATCTCGGATTCGACGGCCAAGCAGAGCCGATCCGGATCTGCCGCCGGCTCCAGGTTTACCCAACCTCGTCCCTGGAGCGCACCCGAATAGCCGGTTCGCCGTCGGGCGCTTCGTACACCTCGAAGCGATCGTCCAGCGTTTCTCGCCAATCAGGTATGGTGCTGTCCAACAGATCTTTGCTGCTGACGTGCTCAGCCGCGTACTGCATCAATTCGTGAGCCCGTCCGGCAGCGAGAACATCAATTCCGGTGAAACTGGATTGCGCCAGTGGCATGTCCAACCATGAGGCACTGTCTTGAATTAGGTAGTCTTCCTCAAGCACATTCACAAGAGCAACCAACTGGGCCAGTCTTCGGCGATTATCTCCCGACAAGGAACTTCCATTACGCCACTTCCGAATCGCGGGTATTGATACACCAACCACCCGCGTCACCGAGGTCCAAGAATAGCCCTTGTCGGCAAGTTCGTTGAGCAGGTCAGAGGGTGACCTCTTTGCGGCCGCGTCGGCGCGAAACTCCAGTTGGTGCTGCGGCGAATCTCGGTGAACTTGAGCGACTATGTCCAATGCTGTCTCGAATACGGCGGTGTTGGCGGCGTCCAGGCAGGTTTGCTCTTCGGCCGTCAGGGGGTCGAGGAAGCTGCGGTCGGCGGTGAGTTGATCCCACACCACCAGTAGCGCGGTGGCGGCGAAGCCGAAGTGTTTCGCTACGGCGAAGAGTGTGGCTGCTTCCATGTCAACTGATCCGTAGCCTGATTCCCGCCACTCCTCGACCATGGCGCCACTTTGCGCGAAGATGGAACTCCAGGTCAGGTGCAGGGAATCGGCAGTTCTGATTCCTCTGTTCTCCAAAGCGGACCTTCCCATTGCGGTCAGGTCCGGGTCGGAGAGGACAATGCCGGTGCCTTCGTCGATTGTCTTATACAGGTGGGCGACGCCTTCTCGAGCCACCGCCTGCGAAGGCACGACCACATCGCCGGTGGCTAACCCGGGATCCAGAGCGCCGCAGGTGCCGATCATGACCATGCGGGGGGTTCCCAACACTCCGAACAGGTGCGCCAATTCCACGGCTCTGGGTGCTCCGTAGACGCATGAGTACACGATGGGCGTTCCCTGCCAGAAGCCGTAGAACATGTCGGGGAAGGCGAGTTCCCGCACGTCGTCAAGGTAACTCAGGCGCCATTCTGTGCGTTGGGCTCGCCACCAGGAGCCCTCCATGATTACTGCTTTCGGGATGTCTGCGGCGTCCATTCCGAGCGCATCCAGCCACTCGTCACGACCGAGGTCCATGACGGCTCTGTGTTTGGGTGGTCGTTCGGTCATCAGGCGAGTGTCCCTTCGGATAGGCGGGATCGTGCCCAGATGTACCAGCCGACGATCCAGATGGCGCCTGCCAGGACCGATCCGGTTAGGAGGAGCAACACTCCGTCCCAG
>JAPPDQ010000216.1 GCA_028875495.1 Chloroflexota bacterium | reverse complement strand
CCCAAGTCGGAGTGGGAGCTCTACATCAAGCCCGACCGCAAGAACAGGGTGCGCCTCGGGCTCAACTGCCTCCTCATCCGCAACTCCGCCGGTAACATCCTCATCAACACCGGCGCGGGCTCCAAGCGCCTCGAACGCCTCAAGGAGTCGCACGGGTTGCAGGGCAACAAGCTCATCAAGGGACTCAAGGCCCTCGGCGTCTCCGCCAGAGACATCGACACCGTCGTCCTCACCGACCTCCAGTTCGACACCGCCGGCGGCTCCACCAAGCTCGAACGCTCCGGCAGGGCCATCCCCACCTTCCCGAAGGCGCGATATGTCGTCCAGAAGGCCGCATGGGAAGAGGCCAACGCGCCCGACGAGCGCAACCGCAAGCTCTACAACGACGAAGACTTCGTACCCCTCGAAGAGGCTGGAGTCCTCGACCTCGTCGAGGGCGATGTCGAGCTTGCCCCCGGCGTCAGAACCAAGGTCACCAACGGCTACTCCAACGGCCACCAGATCGTCCTCGTCGAGGCCGGCAGCGAGCGTATCGCCTTTCTGTCCCACCTCATCCCGACGCCGTTCCACATCGCCCTCTCGACCATCGCGGCCTTCGACAAGGACCACGGCGAGGTCATCAACCAAAAGCGCGAGGTCGTCGGCATGGCGCTCAATGGCGGATGGCTCATGATCTTCGGTCTCGCCCAGGAGCAGAGCGGGGCATACGTCCAGCAGCGCAACGGCAAATCGCAACTTCTACCCGTCGCATTCTGATCCCGGCGGGCACCCATACGTCCCGTTCATCACTGGGCCGTATATGCGAAACGGACTCCCTGCGATCGGCCTACCTACCTACCCCCTCTCCCGTTCTGGGAGAGGGCTGGGGTGAGGGCAAATCCCTACCCCTATCAGCCCACCGGGGGATACGGAGAGGGGGAAAGAAGATACCTGATGGCCCCGGTCGGACCCCCGCGACATGGCTGATCGTCACTACACCCACGAGGAGGCCGAGGCTGCCCTGCCTTGGGTGAGGGATGCCATCGACGCCATGCGCGTGGCCACACTGGAACTGCTCGACGCCCGCACCAAGCTCAGCGCCCTTTTCGAAGCCATCCGCTCCAACGGCGGCAGCACCCACGACGAGGAGGTTCACGACCTCCACTCCCGCGTCGAAAAGTCCACCGAGGCCCTGCGCCAACCTCTTGAGGAGTTCGAGAACAGGGAGATCGTCATCCGCGATCTCCAGCGAGGACTCATCGACTTCCCCGCCCTGCGAGACGGCCGCGAAATCTACCTCTGCTGGCTCTACGGCGAAGACCGCATAGACTTCTGGCACGAGCTTGACACCGGCTTCGCCGGCCGCCAGCCCCTTTAGCGCATCTACAAGACTCTGCAGTCTCGCGTAAACCGCCCTTCGACAAGCTCAGGGCGAACGCGTAACTTGCTATCCAGACCCGTTCGTGCTGAGCCTGTCGAAGCATGAAGACTCAGTCCATGCAAGGTAACGGAACACAGTCTAGGGCTGCCCTCCCCCAACCTCAAACACCGCCCCCGTCGTAAACGAACACTCCCCCGACGCCAGCCAGCACACCGTCGACACCACGCCCTCCTCGTCCTCCGCCTCCTCGGAAACCGCCACCGCGTTTACCAGAACCCCCGTATCCACGACCGACATCGCCACTGCCTTCGTCAGACCGATCATCGCCGCCTGGCTCGCCGACCGCGCGCGCCGGCCCGGCCCACCCTGCATCCCTATCTCCTTCGCCACCGTCACGATCCGCCCGTACCCGCGCTCCATCATCGCCGGAATCACCGCCTGGCAATACTGCAGCGGCCCGCGAACGTCGTTCCGGTACAGGGTATCGAGTATCTTGGGACCGATCGCATGGAGCGACCCCGAAACGTCTCCCATCGGGTCGGCGTACACCACCACATCCACCCGCCCCCAGACCAGTTTCGCCGTCGTCGCCGCCCACTTCGCCGCTGCCGGATCAGCTGGATCTCCCAGCAGCAGGCGACCCTGGATGCCCTCCGCGTCCAGCATGTCCGCCGCCCGTTCGCCCATCACCCGGTCCGCCTCCACCAGCACGATGCTCGCCCCCTCACGCCCCATCCGCATAGCCATGCCAAGCCCGAGGTCCGACCCTCCGCCAACGACTATCCCAACCTGCCCGTCAAATCGCCCCATGCCTGTCCCCAATTTCAAACTGACCCCTACCTCACCCTATCTGCCCGCGACGGCGAGTCGCCCCTCCCGTTTTGGGAGAGGGTTGGGGTGAGGGTGATCCATCCCCTCTCCCGTCCTGGGAGAGGGCTAGAGCCTGCCCCGTACTTGATACGGGGGTGAGGGTGATCTGAACATCCCCTCTGCGCTCTCCGCGTCCTCTGCGGTGAATCCCCTGTCCTCTACAATCACCCACACCTACTCTACGACCCAACACCTACCCGGTCAACGGCGTATACTCGCCGCATGAGTCAGTCCGAACGCCAATGCCCTCTCTGCCTCTCCACAGGTGCTGCGCTCTTCCACACCAGCACCCAAAAGAACCTCGAACGCGACTACCACCACTGCGACACCTGCGACCTCGTCTTCGTCCCTCCCAAGTTCCACCTCGACCCCGACGCCGCCCGCGAGAGATACCTCACGCACGACAATGACCCCGACAACCCCGACTACCGCCGCTTCCTCTCCCGCCTCTGGGACGAGCTCCGCCCACGCCTGCCCCAAGGCGCTCGTGGCCTCGACTACGGCGCTGGCCCCGGCCCAGCCCTCGCAGCCATGATCGAGGAGGACGGCCACTCAGCCGCCCTCTACGATCCCCTCTTCCACCCCGACGATACCGTCCTCGCCCGCACCTACGACTTCATCACCTGCACCGAGACCGTCGAGCACTTCGCCACCCCCCGCGCCGACTTCCTCCGCCTCAACGAACTCCTCGCCCCGGGCGCCTACCTCGGCATCATGACAGACATCCTCGAAGACATAAGAAAATTCCCCGACTGGTACTACCACCGCGACCCCACTCACCTCGCCTTCTACACGCGGCGGACTCTCCACTGGATTGCCAACTGGCTCGGTCTGGAACTCGAACATCCGCGTCCCCGCGTCGTCCTCCTTCACAAACGCGGCAGGGGAGATTGACCCCCTCTGAGCCCTCCCGCCTGCGACGGCGAGTCGCCCAGCACCCACCACCCGATTGACACACAATCGCACCCGTCGTTATCATTGAATCAACGGGCACGGCGTCCGTTCTTCAGGCCCTCCACGCACAGGAGTCCCCCATCATGGCACCATACGTCAAGAGCGAGGCCCAGGACTGGGCTTGGGAGAACCTCCGCGGCGAGTGGAGCACCCTGATGACGCCGTTCACCCCCGACGACGAGGTCGACGACGACGCCCTCCGCCACAACATCCGCCACGTCATCTCGCTCGGCACGCGCGGGGCCGGATGCACCTGGGGCATGGGCGAGTTCTGGAGCCTCACCCGCGAGGAGCGCATCCGCGTATACGACACCTTCGCAGACGAGGCGGCAGGACAGTGGCTCATCGGCGCTCACGTCACCCACACCTCCGAAAAGGACCTGCTCTTTCTCGCCGACCATGCAGAGAGCGCGGGCTTTGACCTCCTCATCGCCGCCCCTCCCTACTTCGTCACCAAGACCGAGTCCCAGGTCGTCGACTTCATCCGACGTCTTGCGGACTCCACCAACCTCGCCATCATGTTCTACAACTCGCCTCAGTTCGGCATCGTCATGAGCGCCGACGGCCTGAGCCGGCTCTGCGACATCCCCAACGTAGTTGGAGTCAAGGAGGCCAGCTTCAACCGCGACCTCACCATCGAGGCACACCGCCTCCTCGGCGACTCCGCCATCATCAGCGCCCCCGACGAGTGGGTCCTCTTCAAGGGCCGTGAGCTTGGCTTCCAGCAGCAGGTCATGTTCGCCAACACGTCCGACTGGCGCTTCGACCGCCCCGGCGACAACAACTACGTCCGGTTCATCGACCGCGCCACCGAGGGCGACATCGACGACGCCATGTACGAGCAGCGCCTCGCGCCCGTCAAGGCCCTCTCCGACAAGTGGTGGCAGTACACCGTCGCCAAGTTCGGCGGCGCGCTCCCCGCATCCATGTGCAAGCACTGGGGCGAGCTCATGGGCCTCCGACACGGCCACGTGCGCCCTCCCCTGTCCGATCTCGACGACGAAGAAAAAGAACGACTGAAGTCCGAGTTGGAGGCCGTCCAGAGCGCCTCCCTTACTCCAGCATAGGGGTTAATCACATGATCTTGATGGTGAGCGTTCAGAACCTCGACGAGGCCATCCACGCCCTAAAGGGCGGCGCCGACATCGTGGACGTCAAGAACCTGCAGGAAGCCCTCGTCGGCTCCGCCAACCCGTGGATCATCGAGCAGGTCCGCGACGCCATCCCCGAGCCTCACCACGCCAGCGTCACCCTCGGCGTCGTCCCCAACCAGATCGGCACCGTCGCCATGGCCGTCTACGCAGCCGGTCAGATGGGCGCGACCTCCGTCAAGGTCGGCTTCATGAACACCGAGTACGACCACGCCGCCGAGACCCTCCTCGCATCCAAGCAGGCCCTCGAGGGCACCGACACCAAGCTCATAGGATCCCTCTTCGCCGACAACCCTCTGTACGACGGGCTCGAAGCTGACCACATGGTCAAGCTCGCCAAGGACGGCCAGTGCGACGGCTGGCTCATCGACACCCTCACCAAGGACGGCCGCAACCTCTTCGACTTCATGTCCGAGTCCGAGCTCCGCGACATGGTCTTCGACAGCAAGCAGGAGGGCATGAGCACCGCCCTCTCCGGCCACCTCAAGATCGACAACCTCGACGAGCTCTCCCGCATCAACCCCGACATCGTCGGCGTCCGCGGCGCCGTCTGCGCCCAGGGCGAGCGCTCCGAGGGCGTCTACTGGGAGGCCGTCGCCGAGTTCAAGCGACAGCTCGACATGCGCCAGTCCGGCGAGATCGACGTCCTCGACGGCGCATTCATGGCAAACGGCAGCAAGAACGGCGATTCATCCAACGGCTGGGTCGTCGTCGACGGCACAGGCAAGACCTGCGCCAGCATCCTCGCCGAGCTCACCGAGCGCGTCGAGGCCGACTCCCAGACCTTCCTCGAAGTCATCATGCCCGACGTCCTCAACACCTACGACGTCGTAGTCTGGGCCGAAGAACGCGGCCACACCATCCTCACCCAGCGCAAAGACCCCAACGGCTCCATGCGCATCCTCATCCAGCCGTAACCGCGCCTACACCCTAGCGCGTAATCGGCCCCAATGATACACGAACTCCCCGTCGGCCCATCCTTCAGTCTTGCCGCGATCCCGAAGCTAGGGCAAGACTTCCGCTGGCGGAAGCTAGATGACTGTTGGTAGGCCGTCGTGCTAAGCGGGAACCTCATTCATATCTGGCAGGATGGCAACGTCTTGAAGTACAAGACAGACTCAGGCTCGAACCTGAACGTCCTGCTGAGTTCCTACTTCCGCTTGTGCGACCCAATCGACAAAATCTACGACTGTATCTCCTCACACGATAAGAAACTTGCCAAGCTGGTGGAGAAGTATCATTCGGGAGTGCGCCTCTTAAGGCAAGACCCTTGGGAATGCACGGTTGCCTACCTCTGCTCGCCGAACGCTAGCGTCGATAAAATCAGGTTGAACGTAGAGACAATAGCAACACTCGGGCGCAAGTTAGAGTTGTGTGACGATGTGCGTCATTCCTTCCCTACTTGTGAGGAGGTGCTCGATGCCGGTGTAGAGGCGTTGGAGGAGTTGAGTTTGGGATTCTCTCGTACTCCCGGCAACATCATCGCCGCGGCTAAGCGGGTATGTTGTGGTGATTTAGATTTTGAGGAGTTGACGCGCCAGCCCTACAACAATGTTGTGTGGCAACTAATGGAAAAACGCAGCGCAAGTCGCAAGGTTGCGAATGGCATCGGTGACAAGGTTGCTGACTGTATCGCGTTGTTTGCCCTGGACGAGATGGAGGCATTCCCGGTTGACAGGCATATTGGGCGAGCTCTGGCCGATATGTACGATGATTGTCCCCCACTGCCCGAGAATTCAAAGGGAGGGCTAACGTACAAACAGTACAGAGATATAGCAGATTGGGCACGAAAGCGCTTCGGCGAGTACGCCTGCTATGTCAACCAACTCCTGTTCCACAGACAAAGGCCACAAAGACCTCCAAGCGGATGTTGAGGTCAAAGCCCAATCTGGAATAGAGTGACCCGTTCACCCCTGAGCCTGTCGAAGGGTGAAGCGCCCACGATGAATCGGCAAGCTCACCACGAACGATTCACGTAGGCTGTGCGCACACTCGATCACCCCCGCCGTTCTCCCCCTACCCCTTCGCAGCCTCGGCATTCGCCGTCATGTCTGCGATGAAACCAATCAGGCCGGTCAGCTCTTCCTCACTGACTCCGCTCACGACGTTGGCGTAGTGCTCTCCCACCCGCCTCATGCACTCAACCGCAAGAGCGCGGCCCTCGTCGGTCATCTCCACCCGCACCACGCGCCGGTCTCTTTCGGGGCGCGCCTTCCAGACCAGCCCCCTGTCTTCCAGTCTGGACACGAGACGGCTTATGCGTCCGACATCGAGAGGAACGTGCTCCGCGAGGCCCGAAATAGTGATCGATTCGTTGCTGAAGCACGCCGCGAGAACCGAGAACTCCCCGACGGCAAACCCAAACGGAGACACCCGCTCCTCGATCCCTTGATACATGATGGTCACCAATTTCATCAGGTCGCCCTGCAGCATACCGATGAGCGCCTCGATCGACGGGCTTTCAGTCCTGCCTCCGTCTGCAGAAGGCCCGGGCGGACCCTCCGCCTGCGCGAGATGATTCTCCCCTTCTTCCGACCCCGATATCATCTTCTGCATGACGGCCATGCTGTTGACCAGTTCCTCACGGCTGATGTCCCTTACGAGAAGGACGTAGTATTCCTGCGCGTACGCCATGAGTTCCGGTATCAGAGACTCGCCCTCCTCCGTCACCCTGAGGCGCACAACACGCCGATCATCCCTCGTGCGAATCTTTTGAAGCAGCCCCTTGTCCTCCAGTCGCGTCGACGTGCGGCTCAGGTGTCCGTAGTCAATCGGAACAAGCTCCCTCAGGTCTCTGATCGAGGTCGGCCCCACGGCCATGCAGACGCTGAGCACCGTATACTCCACGGCGTCCACCCCATAGGGAGAAAGCCGGTTCTTCAGTCCCTCGACGAGGACTTGGACCAGGTTCTGCAAGTCGCCCTGCAGCTTGGAGACCCGCTC
The DNA here is from genome assembly GCA_028875495.1 of Chloroflexota bacterium. Taxonomy (GTDB): domain Bacteria; phylum Chloroflexota; class Dehalococcoidia; order Lucifugimonadales; family VXLM01; genus VXLM01. The sequence continues at coordinate 4,857 of JAPPDQ010000216.1, read as the reverse complement.
GTCCATCGATGAGCCCGCAGTTTGATTGCTCATGTCAACTGTTGACCTTCGACACTATTGGCCAGCAGACTATATCAAATCCACACAATGTTGCAAGGCGGATTCTTATGTGTCGGAGCGCCGCTAAGTTATTGCCTACGTTTTTTGGGCGTGTTTTATAAGTTCTTCACAAGGGTCTCTCTTCCGATTCCTCGTCGCAGTCCTCAAGGAGGCTCCTCGTGGGCGGCAAGGGGCGTGTGACGGGGCGATAAACCAATGAGACCACCTATCGAAACCACTGTGACGTCACTGCAAATTGGGAGAACCAAGAGCTACAATCCACATGCATGATCCGCCACATCCCCCTCGACCCCCACACCAACCACCCTTTCAACCTGCAAAACTGCCTAGAAGGCAGACAGGACTTCCGCTGGCGCAAGCTCCCCAACGGTTCCTACTCCGGCGTCCTCCACGGCAACCTCGTCCACATCCACCAGTCCGGCGACCGCCTCCTCTACCAGTCAACCCCCGACTCCGACCTCTCCGACCTCCTGACCTCCTACTTCCGCCTCACCGACGACCTCGACGCCATCTATACAAAAATCACGAAAATCGCCGACCGCGACGACCACATAGCCGCGCTAATAGAAAAATACCCCGGCGTCCGCATCATGCGGCAGCCCGACCCCTGGGAATGCCTTGTCTCCTACATCTGCTCCGCCAGGGCCACTCCTCCCAAGATCGCACGCCGCGTCGAGACTATTGCAACCCAGCTTGGCCGCCCTCTCAGTCTCAACGGCGAGACCCGCCACACCTTCCCCGATCCACAAACAGTCCTCGACGCCGGCCCCGACCGCCTCACACAAATGGCCCTCGGCTTCGACCGCGTCCCCCACGCCATCACCCAGGCCGCCCAGCGCATCCTCGACGGCCGCCTCGACCTGCACCGCCTGGCCCAACCCGACATCCCCTACACCGAAACCGTCTCCCACCTCACCGACCTCTACTGCGTCGGCCCCAAGATCGCCAACTGCGTCGCCCTCTTCGCCCTCGACAAGACTGAGGCCTTCCCCGTCGACTCCCGCGTCCGCAACACCGTCAAGAAACTCTATCCCTCCCACACCCACTCCACCGACGACGACATAATCACGTGGGCCCAAGACCTCTTCGGCCCCCACGCCGGCTACACCAACCAGCTCCTCTACATGGGCTAAACGCAACTGTCATACCGGCGAGGGCCGGCATCCACTTTCATCCCTCTGCGATCTCCGCGCCCTCTGCGGTGAATCCTCTTCCCAGCACCCTACTCGCCCTTCACCCCCGCCAACGCTGCCCTTGCACCCGCCGCCATCCACGAACCGTCGTCCCCGCACGTCACGAACCGGCACCCCTCGTCAATCCAGAACCTCGCAAGCTCAACTTCCCCAAGCGAAATCCCCGGTATCTTCCCCGTCTTGTGACACGCCGCGATCACCGACCGGATGGCCGCCGTATGCTCCGGCGTCCCCGGTTCCGTCCCCATCGAGGCCGACAAGTCGCCCGGCCCAATCCAGCACCCGTCGATCCCCTCCACCGCCATGATCGCCTCCGCGCTCTCCACCGCGGGCGCCGACTCGATCTGCACCGCCAGGAAAATCTCCTCGTTCGCCGCCTTCTGATAGTCGTCCGGGTCGTCCGACAGGAACCCCGTACCGAAGTTCCCGCCCGACCTGCCGCCCAGGGGAGGGTACCTTGCCGCAAGAACCGCCTTCTCCGCGTCCTCCACCGAGTTCACCAGCGGCACGACAACCCCCATCGCCCCGATGTCCAGCAGCCGCCCGATCAGCCCGAAGTCGTTACTCCGCACCCGCGCCATCGGCAGCGCCGACCCCAGCGCAATCGCCCGGAACGCATACATCACCGACTCCTCCGTCCACGCTCCGTGCTGCATGTCCAGCACGATGTATTCGAACCCCACACGCGACATCGCCTCCGCCGCCAGCACCGACCCCAATCCCGCCTCCGCCCCAATTGAGGGTTCGCCGCGCAGCAGCTTTTGCTTGACCGTGTTCGTTCTCATTGGTGTCTCCTACTTTCCTTACTATCAAATACTTAGATACATCCACCTTCCGGACCCAACCTCGCCTCGACCCTCGTGCTCATCCGCTCTACGCTCTACCTCTTTTCCTTCCCTCTGTGACCTCTGCGTTCTCTGCGGTGAATCCTCTTCCCAGAATCCAGCACCTAGCACCCGGAACCCACGCTCTCGCCTGAGACGGCGAGTCGCTTCTCCATCACTCTAATCGCCTCAGCATTATTGTCCACCAAGATAAACCCTCGCCCCAGCTTCGCCGCCGCCTCCCCCGTCGTCCCGCTCCCCGCGAAGAAGTCCAGCACCACGTCTCCCGGATTCGAGTGCACCCGCACGATCCTCTCCACGATGCCCAGCGGCTTCTGCGTGGGGTACCCCGTCTTTTCCTTCCCCTTCGTCGGCACGATCGTATGCCACCAAACGTCCGTCGGAGTCTTCCCCCGCGCCGCCTTGTCAGCTCCCACCAGATCAGGAGCCATATACGGAATCCTGTCCACCTCCTCGTAGTTGAACGTATAGTCCTCCGGGTCCTTCGCGTACCACAGGATATTGTCGTGCTTGGCGGGCCATCTGGACTTGGAGCGCGCGCCGTAGTCGTATGCCCATACGATCTCGTTGATGAACGACGGGCGGCCGAATATCTCGTCCAGCACCACCTTGCAGTAGTGCACTTCCCTGTAGTCCACGTGCAGGAAGAACGAACCGTTCGACTTCAGCACACGCCGCGCCTCACGGAAACGCGGCTCCAAGAAACTCAGATAGTCGTCAAAGCTGTCTGAGTACGCGGTTGTGCCTACCTGTACCGTCCGGTACCGGTTCCCCTGAAACCCGACTCGGTCCCCGCCCGCCTCGTCGCGCACCGTGCGGATCGACCTCCGCTCCTGCGTCCGTCCCGTGTTGAACGGTGGATCAATGTAGACGAGGTCAACCTCCCCGTCCGGCATAGAACTCAAGGCTTCAAGATTGTCGGCGAAAATCACCCTTCGCATGGCCCTTCGCCCCTTACTCTCTTCTTCCCTCTCTGCGATCTCCGCGCCCTCTGCGGTGAGTCCTCTTCCCAGCATCCAGCACCCACACTCTCTCCGCCCGCTACGGCGAGTCGCCCGCTACGAGCGGTGCGATCCGTTCCGGTCGGGATCGTCGTCCGCGCTCCGAGCGGCCTCCCACTCGTCCCGCCGGATCTCCATTCGCACGAAGTCGTACCCGTTGCGGAACACCGTCCGCATCTCTCGGAATCCCGCCTTCGCGAACGACTGCCGAGCCCGGTCGTTCCACTTGAGCGTATGCAAATACACGCTGTCGAGGTCCGACGTGGTGAAGATGTGGTTCAACAGCGTCCGCACCGCGTCCGTGCCGTACCCCGCACCCCAGTAACGCCGGTCGCCGATCATGATGCCGAGCTCGGCCACGCCCCGACGGCGGTTGATGTCGTAGTACATGCAGTTGCCGATGTGCACGCCGTCGTGCGTGTCGATGGCGAGCCGCTTCGACGTCGAGGTCGCGTACTGCATCTCCTCGCGGGCGTACGTGCGGTACGCCTCGAACGACATCGTGATAGGCCGCGTCGCGTCCAGCCGTGAGAGTTCCTCGTCGACCCGCCAGCCGTAGTCGTCGTCGATATCGCTCCGGCGCTTTTCCCGAAGGACGACCTTCTCGCCGACCTCTACTACCGCGCCCTCTTCCGCGGGATCGGGATCATGCTCGTAGAGCCATGGAAAGGCCCTTTTTAACAACCTCTGCCTCGTTTCCGTAGCTCATGGTCTTGAGAGCGTCCTCGACCGAGAACCACCGTACCTCGTCGAACTCGTTGTCGTGGAGTGACGTGTCCCCTCCGGTCGAGTCCATTAAATAATAGAGCACCGTCTTGTGACAGCGCACACCGTCATTCGACCGCACGAACCAGTACTGGATGCTGTCGATGAAGCACTGGGTCCGCACCTGCAGACCTGTCTCCTCCGTCACCTCGCGGAGCGCCGTCTGCTCCCGGGTCTCGCCACGCTCCGGCGTCCCCTTCGGAAGCGCCCACAGCTGCCGCGGCATCCTCTTCCCGCACAGCACCACTTCAGGGCCGTCCCCGTCGTTGCGAAATACGACCCCGCCCGCCGATACCAGCTCTTCCACAGAAGACTTATTGCTCATTCACTGCCTAGCCAATCCAAAGCCGCATTCTATGTGCTACCAAACCAAACAATCAAGGCATTTCGCCTCTCACATCCTCGGAGAGAGCCTCCCCCCACTCGATACGGAGGTGAGGGTGACTAACCCCTACACAAAACTTCCCTCCTTCTCCTCTCTCTGCGTCCTCTGCGCCCTTTCCGCCCGTGACGGCGAGTCACCCCGCGACGGCGAGTCGCCTATTCCGGCACGTCAACGAGCCGTCCGCCCTGCCGGTGGGACTCCAGGAATCCCAGCAGTATCTGCAGCGCCATCCGCGCGTCCTGAGGGGACGAAATACTCTCCCCGCCGTTCTCCATGATGTCGACCAACTCCCGGTACGCCGCCACCGTCCCCTGGACCTGGTACTGCTCCGGATAGATCATCGTCCGAGTCGGTTCCCCCCTGACGTCCTCCAGCACTGCCAGCTCAGCCCCCCGGTCGTTCCCGCCCATGCGAATAACCCCTTTCGGCCCCGTGATCTCCAGACTGCTGATCGGCGCCGTCCCCTTCAGCGACCGGAAGATCGCCCTCACGCCGTTCTCGAACAGGACCGTCCCCGTCATGCCCGGATCGTTCTCCGGCAGCTTCCCCCCGTCGCCCCGGTACCGGTCCCAGGCGGCAGCACCCAGTCCCCCTGCGCCCACCCCACC
>JAPPDQ010000539.1 GCA_028875495.1 Chloroflexota bacterium | reverse complement strand
GCAGTGCAGGAACCCATCACCACGGCAATCTGCGGAATGCCTCGCGCCGACATGTGCTTTGATCTCAAAGAGGCCCCGAAGTTCATCGCCCGCGTCCGCCCCCAATCCTCTGAGGCGAGTGAAGTCCTTCAGCTTAGTCTTGCTATCCGACACGATGCCTTGGAGCACCTGCAAGGCGAGTTGCTCTCTCTCATCAGCCGTGTAGCCAGTAGGGGCCGCCCCTTCCGTTGCCCTGGTACCAACAGCCGGGCCATCCAGAGTCCGAGGCACTGGGGGCAATTCCTTGCCCCCGCGGCGACGCCCCCTAGCTGCGCTGCCATTTACGATCTGAATCTGCTCGATCCTCATTGAATCCAGCGTCTTGAGCCGACGTGGCTGGCTAGCTAGCCGTTTCGTCTTTTCGGCGGAGACCGGCTCAACCCCATTCCCGGCAGAGATCCTCTTGCCGACGTTCGGCGTGACTAGGTGCTCCAAGTCTTGCAGAGGGTCATCCTCCAGCGGAATATCGTCGGCCAGACTCATTGTAGAACTAGACTTGCGATTCTGAATGTACGAACTACTCCACGCTAGCATGACCATCCTTCGATGGTGTGATGAGGCAAAGCGCTGGCTGACGGCACGGCCTCCGGTGTCGTGATCGAACAAGAAGCTCGCATTCCGGAGATACAGAGTGAGCGGATGCTTGCTCATGTGCGCATTAGTCTCGGCTTCGACTCTTTGCCCATCTGGAAGGATAGTCTCCAAGCCTAGGTCCGGCGCGACCACAACTCTAGCGTTGCTCAGCTCTTCCCAATCTACGTCGATCCCTCGATAGGCCTCAGGACTGTTTCGGGCTAGGTAGTCCTTTAGCGCCTGTACTGCGGATGAGTATTCATCAAGCAGGCTTGGTTCGACGTGCGACCGCGCTTCAATCCCTGTTGGCGCACAGTTCTCGGGAGGGATGAACGTGACTCCTATTGCCTCGATAAGCGAAGCCATTCCCTCCAGTGGGCACGGGGGACGCCATACGTCACGAGTGATTGCAAGCGACTGTGCAGCGTTTTCGTCTGTAATGTAGTAGATCGGGCGTCGGGTTACCCAACATGACCCAGACCATAGGGGCATCTTCGCAAGTTTGCGGCGGTCTGCAGACGTCGCCGACTCTAGGAGCGAGTTGAGATGTCGGAAGGTCTCGGCCAAGACACCTTCCTCGGCCACAGCGTCTCCGTTTGACGCGACCTCCTCTAGAATCGCGATACAATCCCTGACATTTGGTTCCCGTATCCCCAGAGTATTCCACAGGTGCTCGTAGCGACCGTCCGGAACGAATGGGCGTCTGGCTCCGAAGATAGGACGACCCCGCAACACGGCCGTTGGTGTGCGCCAAGCTCCTTCAATGAAGATTAAACCCCGCCTGTTCGGATTGATCCCGAACTTACCCCGCAGTTGGGCGACGCCGATGTCGTCAACCATTCCCTTGGGATTGATTGGGCCAGTCGACGATGAACACAGATCCGCCAAGTATGCATAATATGAACGTACCTCCTCCCACGTAGTGACTCCTCCACTCGCTCTCAACTGAGCGAGGGCGCCTACAACTGTTGAGGCTTTGGGCCGTTCCTCAAAGCCGAGAGCGACTGCAAGGCCAGGAGCGAGGTCATCCTGGATGCCTGCGGCGAATCTTTCCTTTGCGTCTCCGAACAGAGCTTGGGTGAGCGGGTACCGTATGGTCAGTTCAATAGGCTTCGCCGGGAGTCCCTTCTCGTTGTATAGCCAGGGGGCGTCGGCTAATTTCGCTATCCACGAGGCGCTTACATCACCCAGATCGATACTCTTGAAGTAGAAGTAGGTGGCGGTGCAGAAGGACTTCTGGTGCAACGACCGCCTCCAGTTACGATCCAAGACTCTGATCAGCGCCAGACCACGGTCGAAACGCTCCTTCTTGGGAGAGTGGCATATGTCCCTGATCACCGACTCCAAATCCGGGCTGTCGTAGTCTTCACGCAAGCCGCGTCTATGTTGGTATTCTTCGAACTCCCGATTCTGTTGGGCGAACTCATCAAACGCCTGAGATTGGAGTGTGGGAAGGGATCGGTATCCTACCTCTCGATTGGGCTGATGAACGAGGCGGAAGACATTTGAAGCTCCCAGCCGCCCCAAGAATCGCCGAGCCCCTGACTTGCCGGACCGTCTGTCTCCTGGATTCAACAGATTAGCGTATCTCGGCACCGCCCAACTCAAACCTGGCGTACGCGACGCGACCTTGGGCCACCCGTCACCTTCTCCCTCAATCGCGGCGGGAAGATATAGGGAGCCGACGATATCCTTTTCGAAGACTTGCTTGTCGTCGACCCAGTGATACGCTTCGACGGCGATGGCTTGACCAACACGCAACAACAGAGACGGCTCCGGCTCATCGACCTCGTCAATGAGGTCACGGAGTTCGACCAGGTGGTCATCACTCAACTCAAGCCGCTCGTCGGGGCTGCGGTCCGCGATAGCCTTGAGAATCGCCGTGGCATCCAATTGCTGCCACAGTCGTCCTAGTCGTTCCAACCAGCCCCTGATTCGTTGCTGACCCTCGTCTTCTCCCAGCAAAGAGTCGTGCAGAGCGTGGACGAGGCCGAGCCGGGCGGCTAGAGGTGCCATTTCGTCACTAATAGAAAACCCGCCCGAATCCGGGGTTACCAGCTTCACGGGATCGTCGACTAGGACGCAAGGAAGAGTTTCCAGCCGTGTGTCGAGGTCGGCATCGAGCGCTGCGCACACTAGGCGCACATACCATTCCGGAGCCCGGGCGAGCGGGCGATCGACACAGAACGGCAAAAGGCCCAGCGCGTCGTCAACCTCTATCCGTTTTCCAATCTCGAGTTCTTCAAGAATCGTTCTCCATCGGCGGTCGGCGTCGCGGGCTTGGTTCGGCAGACGAACGTGTCTCGGGGCGAGCATCGCAAAGTCGTCATTCGCCAGAACGTCGTCAAGCGCCTCGCATTCGTACGAGACTTGCTGGAGTTTGGTGAGGCGGTCATCGACACTGATGTGTCCTCTGTAGTTGACTGCCTTCCAGATAGCCCACGCCAAGGCTTCGATTCGCTTCTCGACCCAGTGGTCCATAGGCACCTGGGTTTCGTCGGATGCCGGAATCATGCGCCATGCCGTGCTGGGCTCCTCTTCAAGCAGGCTAAGGGCAAGAGTTGTCACTAGCCCAGAAACCACCATCCACAGCCACTCGTTCCACTGACTTTGCTGAATCTGCGTCCGAGCGGTATTCGGATCAAACGCGGCGCCGATCGCGTAGGGGAGTGCAAGAGATACCTTCGTCGGTAGGCCCGCGTACAAGACGTTGGATCTCGCCTTGCTCGGGACCGCTACAGAGACGGTCGTCGTATCACCTGTCGCCTTGAACGCGCGCTTCAGCTTCTTGGGAACTGGAACTTCAGCGTCGTACCTTGTCCAATCCAATCCCCCAGCCCGATCACGTAGTTCCGTCTTCCTGATGCTGAGCGTCTTGCCTGACCTCCGCCAAGGGATGGTCTCGCCTGTCTTATGTTCGGTCAGTCTCCGCGCCGTACCGACCTTCCCGCTTGGCAGATGAATCCACGACAGTTCCCGTAGGTGGGTCAGGAACACCAAGTCTCCAGCACTCCGGGAATCGACCCACTGTCTTATCCGGGGTGACAATGCTTTTTCCCTAAGAGGCAGAACGAACAGCGTATCGGTGGATTTCGGGTCGTAGAACGCTGTTCTACGTGGCCTGGATATCGCTCGAATCTTGCTGCCAGCGATCTCGAAGTGATAGGGGCTACAGTGCACCTCGAATCGATTCGCTAGCCGCGAGAGTGTCTTGAGCCCAATCCCGAACTTACCCGTCATACCGGGATCGTCGCGTTTCGTGGAGACAAACGCGACGCACATGGCAGCGATGTCGCTCACGGTAATCGGATCACCGTCGTGGGCTGCAAGCAATTCTAGCCGGCTAGACTTGTGTCGCAAGCCAAAGCGTAGCCTCGACGCACGCTGATCGTCGGCGTTCTGTACCAACTCCATCAGGCCGTGTGTGTCATCGACCGCCAGTTGGTTCGCTGAGAGGTCAGCACCTTCCAGACCCTCTTGGAGTAGACCTGGAACCCCTGTCTCTAGCAGTGAGACCAGTTCGCCCAGAGCGACCTTCGCAAACTCGGGAGTGCGAGGATCCTCGAACGAGGTTGATCTTATTCCGCCCTCCCAGATGTCTCTCACAATCCGGCTGGCCTGTGCCCGTTCCGCTTGGCTCATGTCGCATCCTTTGAACAAAGCTGTAGACTGTTCACTGCTTGAGCAAACCTGTTCTTTCAGGAGTTCCGCTTGTCTTGTTCTGGAAGAGCGAGGAATGACTCGAATGATTCGAGGGCTCCATTCATACGGCATCAGCCGGGTCGGCCGCTATGCTGTGCGCCAGCGGCAATGCCCAGCCGGGTAGCCCCATACTGTTCTGCACTAGGTCACGTTTCACATGGTCCGGGAGACTTCGCCTAAGAGTCGAAACGACCTGAGGGTCTGTGGCGTTGTCGGAGCCAAGCCATCTCAGCGCCTGCACTACGGGAGCAGCTGGTCTTCCTGCCCACTGCATGATGCTAGGGCCCGCATGTCGGAACCGGACCGTTCTTCCGTCAATCTTGAGTGTCCTCGTGGAGCCGTCCGTTACATAAGAGGTCTTCGCGGGCACTGCGTTGGTGAGGCCGAGTTGATTCGCGGCCGCCAAGCCATCGGGGATTATTCGGACGCCGTCCCGTCGTGCTAGTGCTGAGATGGCGGCATCCCAATCAACTGGTGCAGGCCGTTTCAGCACGTCGCTCATCCTAGGCATGTCGTAGAGCCCGTGGCCGACGCGGCGCAGTTGGCCCGCTTTGACGAGGCGCGACAGCGCCTGATCGACAGCCTCTCGGCTGCCGAGACCGAGGAAATCCTTAGGTGTGCATACCCACTTCCCTCTATCGTGCTTGGATACGCTCTTCATGATCTTGTGGGCTATGGAAGTCATTTGATCCCGCTTTTTGGATTAAGCTTCTCATCTGTCAGAAATCTGCCATGTATCTCTTACTCTGTCAAGGATGGCCTTCGGTGAAGGGTCATCGAATCCGATGGGATCTTCGTGTCCTACCGACAGCGGTCCATGCGGGCTGCGGTTCGATATGGCTGAGAGGGACGGACGAAAGAGCCTTGCGGTGTCCAGGGACTGGTCGGCAGTAGGGAGCTGGCAGTCCGGCCAGCCGCTATAGGTCCCGGAACTTCTCCACTGGGGATGACGCGGTCGGGCCGAAGACTGATACGGGCTGGCAGCTGGTGGCCAAGACCTCTCAGCTTAGCTGTGATGCCGCTCAAGCTCTCCTGTTCTGCGTTTCCTTGATCCAGTTGATCTGCTCGTCCACTGAGCAGTGCAGCAGAGACCGCAGGGTATGAATACCGAATCCGTTTCCCTCGATAGGGTCGCCTAGGGTCAAAATCAATGACCTCGCGTCTGGGGTGAGGTGAAGCAAACCCAGGACACGCGACACATAGGCACTCGAGACCCCGAGTTGGCGCGCGAGCTCCGCTCTGGAGCTGACCTCCCTCGTATCTAGGCGTTGCTGCCAATCGAGCGCTAGGGCCACTGGATTACGGCGCCTGGGCCTTCTTGACGCCGGTGGCTTGCGCCTTGATACTGGCTGTGGAAGCTTGAACCAGACCCAGGCGAAGGTACGTCCTGGCGGCCACACCGGCGAGCCACTTACCCCTCTCTCGAAATATCTGAGTAACCCGAAGCCGTAGCTTACTTCGGCTCCTGAAGGATGTGTCATCTTCAGTGAAATTGTCGTTTGGATAGTCTACCTGTCCTGCAAACCGTAACGACTAGACGCCTCCAACAATCTCCCCCACAGTTATCCCATCATTGCTGGACGACGTGGAGCCGGCAATGTAGCATCGTTACCAGAGAAATTGGGATGTTGTCCGTGTTTTGCAAGACAATCATCTTCTTTGGCTTGTCGGTTGTTCTGACCATCGCGTGCGGTTCAGAGACAACGCCGGCTGACGATCCCTCACCTGCGACCGCCGCTCAATCGGCCCCCGCGGGCACCTCGTCAGCCTCTGAGGAGCCATTCGTCATCGGAGCGCTGGCATCCCTTACCGGCGTTGGTGAGTCCTACGGCGTCCCCCTGTCACAGTCCAAACTGCTCGCCGTGGACGAGATCAACGCTGCCGGTGGCATCAATGGCCGGATGCTCGAACTCATCGTGGAGGACTCCAAGTGCACCGCCAACGACGCCATCACCGCGTATCGCAAGCTGACGGACGTGAATGGCGTCAAGATAATTCTGGGAGCCACGTGCAGCGGCGGCACGCTCGGCGTCGCGCCTATAGCGGAGAAAGACGGCGTAGTCATCCTCTCTCCCTCCGCTACCAGCCCCGACATCACATTCGCCGGCGACTACATCTTCCGCACCGCCATCAACTCTCTGCAGGTGGGCACCGGCATTGGCAACACGCTATGGGCCGAGGACGCCCGGAAGATCGTCACCATCACCGAGGCCACCGACTACGCCGAGGGCATACGCCGCACGGCTGTGGCGCAGTTCGAGAAGCTGGGAGGTACTGTGACGGGGGCGGAAAGCTACTCATCCGAGGTAATCGACTTTCGAAGTCAGCTGACCAAGCTGCTCGGCGAGGACCCTGACGCCATCTTGCTTGGCGCTCAGAGTGAGACATCAGGGGGAACCGTCATCAAGCAGGTGCGTGAGCTGGGCTACGACGGCCCAATATACTCCGAAGTCGTGCCCACGGGCTCCAACGCCCTCGAAATAGCCGGCGAAGCCGCTACCGGACTCAAGGCCGTTGTGCCCAACCCCGACCTCTCCACGAGCGTCGGCAGGGAACTCCTAACGAACTTCAAGGCCCGCTACGGCGTCGTTGCCCCGTGGCCCTGGTTCCAAGGTTCCGCCTACGACGGCGTCTACATCGCCGCGGAGTGCCTGGGCCGGACCAACGACGACCAGGATGCCGAGGGTTTCCGCGACTGCTTGTACGACCTCACGTGGAGCGGCGCCATCGGCGACGACTACAGCTTCGACGAAAACGGCGACGTAGTCGGAGTCTCACACGTCCTCATCGAAGTCCTGCCCGTGGCCGAACGGACGGAAGAGAATCTCGGCTACCGCATAGTAGGACCCCCACCTACGCCGTAGCCCTCTCCTTTGGTCGCAGATACTTTCGCGTGTCGAGGGTTTCCTAGTCACTCAACCGGACGGAATCGGGAACCTTGGTGTTAATCTGCACTTGTAGTCGGTACCCAAGCCAGTCCAAGAGACAGGAAGCGCAAGACGGAACACGCCGACTAAGGGGTAGATATCGCCCGGTCGCGTGCGATATCTTGATCCTATGCCTTCGGTGCTAGTACAAGAGGGTCGCCACATTCACTATGAGGTTGAGGGGAACGGCCCTCCTTTGTTGCTGCTGCACCCCGCCGGCGTCGCCTCTACCATCTGGCGGGACATCGGCTACGTCGACCTCTTGCGCGACTCACATCGGCTGATCCTCGTCGACTCCCTCGGCTATGGCCTCAGTTCCAAGCCGCATGTAGTCGAATCCTACGCTTGGGAGAAGCAAGTCGCCGACTTGGTCGCCGTCTTGGAGGCGGCGGACGCCCCGCGGCCGGACGTGTTCGGATATTCGATGGGTGGGGTGCTGGCGATTGTATTGGCAATAATGTCTCCGGAGTCCTTGAGTCGGCTCGTCGTGGCTGGAGCGCCTCCTCCCGGCATGCAGCCGGCCCCATCAAAGAACTATGTAAGACGGGTTCCCCTGGACCAGGGGACCAATGCATACGCCATGGCTGCGATCCAAAGGTGGCGTTCGGTCGGCATCGAGCTTTCGGAATCCAGCAAGCGTGATCTGCTTACCGCCGATCTTAAGGCCGTGGTGGCGCGCCGCGAGGCGGTGGGCAAAAGCGATATGAGAGAACACCTTTCTAAGATTCAGGTTCCGACCATGCTCATGGCCGGCTCGGAAGACCCATTCGCAGAGGCCGTCAGAACCGCGTCCGAGATGATCCCGGACTGTGTCTATGTCAGCCTCAAGTGCCGGTCGCATATCGGAGCAATTGCCGACAAGGACGCGATTGTCAAAGAGTTGGAGCAGTTTCTCGCTCCTATCCTATGAGGCCTTGCCAAATGGCCCTAGACGACAGTTCACCTCTGAGTCTGATGTTGGCTGTCTCCTTTATCGTGGGTCCAGACTAGACTCTCCAACCTTTAATAACCCCCTCGTGCTCCATCGCGCGGATGTCATCCTCCGGCACGCCGAGGATGTCTCGGAGCACATGGTAGTTGTCCTGGCCCAGCTCGGGCGCGAAGCGCCTCACGCCTAACTCCGCCTTCGAGAACCTCCACGGGGCGGCAAGGTGGACGCGACCCTCGGCGTCCTGTTGGAAAAAACCTCTGGCACGGAAGTGCTCGTTCTCTGCCACCTGCTTATTGGTGAGCACTGCTCCCGAGGGAACCCCCGCGTCTTGGAGCAGACACATGGTCGACTCCGCGCTCCTCTCCCGCGTCCAAGCCTCAATGATCCTGTCAAGCTCACCCTCATTCCGCTTCCTCTCCGCCGGAGTTGCGAACCGACTGTCCTCCACCAAGTGTGGTGTCCCCATGACCTCGCAGAGCGCCGCGAACTGCCCGTCCGTTTCCACGTCGATGGCGACCCACTCGTCGTCCTTGCATGGGTAGAGTCCCGTCGGAGCGCGGTCGGGGCGCTTGTCGCTGATGGCCTCGGCGGTCCTGCCGTTCATCGCGTAGTCCAGAACGAGCTCGGGAAGGGTAAAGATGTTGGCCTCTCGCTGCGACAGGTCGATAAGCTGTCCCTCGCCGGTCGCCGCCCGGTGGTGGATGGCAGCGAGCACCGCGACCGCCGCGAGCATCCCGCCGTTCGGGTCTCCGTACTTCACCCCCGTCGGGCTCGGCACCGCCCCCGGATAGCTGCTGATGCTGAGCAGGCCCGACATGGCTTCCTGCGTCGCTCCCATGCCCACGAACCCCGACTCCGGCCCCGTCCTCCCGAACGCGGGCAGCGCGACATAGACGATGCTCGGCGTGATCGCCTTGCAGTCTTCGTAGTCCACGCCCAGCCGTCCGGTGACACCGACGCTGAAGTTTTCCACCACCACGTCCGACAGGGAAATGAGCTTGCGGATGTGACGTTGTCCCTCTTCCGTGCGGAGGTCCATCGCGATAGCCAGCTTGTTCCTGCTGTAGGCATGGTAGCGTCCGACACCCTTCCCGCGCCCGCCGTCGCCTCGCCTCGGAGACTCGACCTTGATGACCTCCGCCCCCAGGTCGGCGAGGATGCGGGTGCAGTACGGCCCCGCCCAGATGTGGGTGAAATCGACCACTCTCAGACCCTCCAGGGGCAAGCGGCCTTCCTTGTGCCCGGCGCCACGGCCCATTCGCTTGCTGCGAGAGGGTAGAGGAGAATCGTCGTGCTCACCCAACAGCGGTGCGCGGCGGGTGACCAGCGGCGTCCTCGACATTTGGAACGGCCCGCCCTGCATCGTCACTCTCCCCGCGACGGGGTGCTCCATCTCGACATAGAAGCGCCGGTGCCTCAGCTGCGGCGACTCCAGCAGGTCTCGCGCCGTCGCAACGTAGCCATAGGCGTGACCGTACCGCTGGGCCAGACGGTACACCTCTTCCTTGGTGTGCTTCGATACCCACTGCTTGAACAGATTGGTCAGCTCCTCGGCATGTTCGCCGCGGCCCTCCTCCGTCGTGAAGCGGGGCGACGCGAGTTCCGGTAGCTCTTCGGACATCTCTTGGATGGCCCCTGTCCAGTCGGCGGACGACCTCCCGTAGGCCAGCACGTACCCGTCCTTCGCCTGCCATACGCCGCTGGGCTCCCAATAGGGCCCGTCCTCCCCCCTCCGCGCCGCCGTCCCCAGGCTCCACGGGTCCGCGTCGCCCCTCCGGGACACATTCTCGTTGTAGAGCCAGCCGTTCATGGTCGCGCCGAGAATCGATGTCAGGCTCTCCAGGTGCGAGACCTCGACGTACTGCCCTCCTACTCGGTCGCGCGCGAGGAGGGCCGCGACCGCCCCGATGAATCCGTGGCATCCCGCGTGGTAGTCGGCGAGGTTCCCGCCTTTCTTCAGCGGCGGAAGATGTCTGCTGCCGGCCAGCCCAAGCTCGCCGCTCAGCGCGTGGACGACGAGGTTGGTCGCCGCGTAGTCCCGGTACGGGCCTGATAGCCCGAACGGGGTGATCGATACCACTACCAGGTCGGGGTTCGTCCGTGACAGATCGAGGCTCGGCGTGCCGTCTATCAGCACGTCTGCCCGGTCGATAAGCTCCCCCAGCCGTCGCTGGTGCGACGGGTCGTCCGAGTCGATAACGACGCTCTTCTTCCCGGCGTTCAGGTAGAGGAACAGACCACTCGCCTCCGGGTTGCGCTCATCGTTGGGGAAGGGGCCTGTCGTACGGGACACATCACCGGACGAGGGCTCGACCTTGATGACCTCGGCACCGAACCCCGCCATGAGCTTCCCGCAGACCGGGCCTGCGATCCCCTCCGCGCGCTCCACGACAACCAGTCCATCGAGAGCGCCGCCGGTGGCGTCCGTTGAAAGGGTAGGGGATATGTCGTTCTCGGAAGTTGACATCGTCTCCGCCGTCAGTCTAGCATCCACCCCATACTGGTGTCCTGATTCAGGGACTCACTCGAAACACTGACCGCTGGGGGATGCCATGACCCTGACCGATACGAAGACGTGGGACTACGACGCGGTCGAGGTCGGCCAGCGGGCGCAGCCCATCGTCAAAGAGGTAACCCCGGACTCCATCGTCCGACACGCTTCAACCGTGCGCAGCATGAACGCCGACCACTTCTCGGACGCGCCACCGTTCGCCATGCCAACTCAGATATTCTCCCTTGCCCCCAAGAACAGGGCGGGCGTCGCCGAGAACAACGGCATGACAGTCATCACCGCTCACGCCACTCCGTTCGCCAAGGCCGAGGGTCGCTGGTTCGCCCCCATCCGGCTTGGAGACACCGTCACCAGCGTCGCGACCGTGCTGGAGAAGTACGAGCGTCGCGGCAACAAGTTCGTCACGCTGAGGCTCGAAGCCCACAACGACGGCGGCGAGAAGCTGGCCGAGATTGACCACACGTCCATCTTCGAGTTCTGCAAGAGCGATCAACCTCGACCGGCCTCTCGCGCCGCGCCGCGACGGCCTGCCCCGGACATCGATCCGTCCCCGCTCCGAGAGACGAGCCCGGACGATACAGTGGATAGAGTCACCTTCGAGACCATCGAGATCGGCGACGCAGTCCACCCATTCACCATCCACTCGCCCCTCAAGACCGAGGTGGATGGAGTCGCGGTCCCGGAGGACGAGATGAGCGCGCAGTCGAGCGAGGCGAATCACGAGCCCGGCCGCTTTCCGTGGGGCAGGATGCACGGAGTCGGCGGCATCACCATCATGGGCTATCTTGACGCGATGCTGCATCGATGGGCGCCAGACGGCACGCTCTACGGCGGAGGCCGCCTTCTCTTCAAGGCTATAAAAAACTTCCGGCCCGGTGACACCAACATCTACCGCGGCACGGTCACGGCCAAGCGAGAGCGTCAAGGCAAGCGCCTCGTCGACATAGAGATCACCGGCGCGAACCAGCTAGGTCAGCTGACCGGGGTCGCGGAGGCTACGCTCGTCTTCTAGGGAGCCTTCGGGCAGCTCATTGGCTCCCCGTCCCAAATCGAAAAGCTGCCCCACGCCCGTTTTCTGAGCGGGAGGACTCTCCCCTCGTAATTTGATAGACATTGCCGGACAAGACCTGACAACTCCTAGATGACGGTAAATGGCGCCGTTGGTCGCGTCGGTGTTATCTCATTTGCCATTGTTGTCGCGGTCCAAGTGACCGACCGGAAATCCCTCTTAGCCGCGATACGGGCCGACTTACCCCCTGAATTTACCGGACTTTTCCAGACATTTCCGGACATCTCTATCTGTGCAAGCGAGTTTTCCGTTAGTTGTAAGGGGCTTCGATCAGTTGTGTCAGTGTTCTTCCGTTAGTCCTTGTTGTGTTGGATTTCGTGTTCGATACAGCCAGGGTAGTACATGTGTGCGCTCGGATCAAATCGTCGTTTGGGTTAGATCTTGTCCCAGATTGATAGGCGGCCCGTTAGCATGTCATTCTGAACGCAGTGAGGAATATTTCATGAGGGTTGCCACCCTCACCACCTGCAATGAAAACATGCGCGGAGCGGAGAGGG
>JAPPDQ010000405.1:1086-12267 GCA_028875495.1 Chloroflexota bacterium | reverse complement strand
CGCGGAAGACGGGCTTGCCAAAGGCGTAGAAACTGTTGTGACGATCGGATGGGGAGTCATCCGCCGAACCGTGTCCGGAGCGCGCCTCGTGCGACGCGTGGATATGGACGTGGGGAGCGTCATGCGTGTGCTGGTGGATGTGGACCTTGCCCCGCCAGATGTTCCACACGACGCTCGCTCCGAGATACACCAGCATGATGCCCACGCCGAACTCGAGGAATGGGGCAACGGCCTCGTATTGACCGAGCACCACGTCCTTCAGGACGAGAATGATCAGGCCCAAAATGAGCAATGGGGTAGAATGGCCGGCCCCCCATGAGGCGCCGATCCACAGTCCCCGCCAGATGTTGCGCTGCTCCGTCACGATCGTTGAGACCGCGACGACATGGTCGGCGTCGGTGGCGTGCTTGAGTCCCAGGAGGAACCCCAGAATGAGCACTGCCAGCGCGCCGGTCTCGATATCCATGCTCTACCTCGCTCTCCGTTCTAATTGCCGTTCGCGTGTGGGTCGGGAACACAGTCGATGCACAGGCCGAAGATGGCGATGTGGTCGACATCGGCTTGGAACCCGTAATCGTCCAGTAATTCCGTTCCCAGATTTGCCATGTACTGGTGGTCCAGTCGTATGAGACCGTCGCACCCCCTGCAGATGAGGTGGTGATGACGGTCTTGGTGGAGCCACTCGTAGATCGTCTCTCCTGCGCCCAAGTCGGCCTCCGAGACCAGCCGCAGCTTTTTCAGTACGCCAAGCGTCCGGTAGACGGTCGAAGCGTCGATGTATGGGTATGACTCCCGGACCTGTTCGAGTATCTCCGACGCGGTGACGTGGCCGGCGGCGTGTCGGAGCGACGAGAGGATGAGCACCCGCTGGGGTGTCAGCCGGTGACCGGAGTCACGGAGGGTCTGGACGGAGTGGTCTTCGCAGCTCATGCTTATTGCAACCAGTTGCAACAGCAATGTAGGGCATCAGCGAGTGAATGTCAATCGTCTCTCGGTATGTACTCCCCTAGTCTATGAGCCGGACTTGTTCGCGGAGTTGGGCGAAGTCGTACTCGGGGCGGTTGCGCAGGGCTGTTAGGACGATACTCACGACGATGGAGACGCCAAGCGCGGCGGCGAAGCTTACGAGGAGCTGGCTGGCGAAGTCTATGGTGATTATCCAACCCGTGAGGTAGGGCGGCTCCGGGGTCGGGAAGAAGAGAATCCCGGCGACCAGCCCGAGAGCGCTGGCGGTCAGGGCGTCGCTGCCTGAGAACCGTGGCGCGTAGAGTCCCCAGAAGACGGGGACCAAGGCGGCGGCGCAGACCATGTCGGCTATGAGGAACAGGTAGAGGACACTGTATCCCTGCGAGGCGATGAGTATCGCGGGGATGATGAGGACCACGGTAATGGCGCGCGAGGAACTCAGCACCGTCGCTCCCTTTAGCTCGGGCTTGAATCGCGCAAGGTCGGTCGTGACGACGCTGGCGATGCCGTTGAGCAGCGTATCTAGGCTGCTCATCACGAGGACGAGGGCCAGGACGAGGACGAGAATGACCGCCCAGGTCGGCAGCACGCCGACGATCAGGGAGAACATGGCCACCGAGGCGTTGTCTCCGACGAGGTCCTTGCCGACGGTCATGATTCCGGCGAGTCCGCCGATAATTATCATCGGGATGACAACCACGCCTGCCGCGGCAAAGCCTCTGCGGAGGGATCGATCGTCCTTGCTCGTGTAGACCCGCTGCCAAAACCCCTGATGGAACAAATTGGCCGCAAGAATGGCGATTATCAGGGTGATGCCGAAGTCGACACCGGACTTGTTGGTAAAGGAGAGGAGGTGTGGGGCAGTCTCGCGGACCGGCTCGAATACAGTGCCGAATCCGTCCACGGACACCACGAGGGCGACGAGGGTTATGAGCAGGAGGGGGATGACGAGAACGAACTGGATTCCATCGGTGAAGATGGAGGCGCGAATGCCCCCGTAGGCCGTATATCCGACGGTCAGCAGGCCCACGATGAGCGCGGTCAGCAGCAGGGGAACGTCGGCGAGGAGGTTGAGGGCCAGGGAGATGCCGGTCAGTTCCGCCGACAGGAACACGAACATATAGAAGATGATGACGCCGAGAGTGAAGACGTACATCGCGGGGCCGTAGCGATACCAGACGAACTCGGTCAACGAGTGGCCCTCGGGCATCACGCTTCGCATCTTGGGGCCGAGCCAGATGAATGCAATGAGCGGCGCGGCCTGGCCAATGCCGTAACCGACGATGGCGGCGATGCCCGCCCAAGTGCCTGCCTCGGCCGGGCTGAAGAGGATCCAAGCGCCGGCAACGGAGGCAACGAGGGTCGCGGTGGCCAGCGTACTCCCGGCGGAGTTGCGAGCGACGAGGTAGTCCTCGACTCCTCCACGTCCGCGGCGGGCGTACATGACCCCGGCGACGACAAAGACGGCGGCAGTTATGAGCGCAATGGGTACGGCGAGTCCGGCGTCGAGCATGGTTTCATCCTCCATCGGGTCGGTTAACCAAGAAGGCCACCCTCTGATTCGGGTGGCCTTTAGGAATGATGGACGTTACCGCATCCCTTCGCTGGCATTACCCAGATCAGGTCGTGGGGTCGTCCCTCGCGTCGGGACCTCTCAGCCTGGCCTGCCCAAGCTCCCCCCGGGTCTATTGACTTTGGGGGAGTTTATTCGTACACGGGTGGATTGTCAAGGCGCGATGTTCGCTTCAATGGATGTAACGGGAGCTATCGCGTGTTCGGTGCTAGAATCACTCGCACCGTTCATACGTCGGCGAGGAGAATAGCTGGATGGAGGTCTTGATCGAGGGAGCCGCTCGACTGAGTATCGACCTAAACGGAGAACAGGTCGAGCGGGTCAGGACGTACTTTGACGAGTTGATCTCATGGAACGAGAAGGTCAACCTGACGGCGGTCACGGGCTGGGAGGAGGTGCAGGAACGGCACTTCCTCGATTCCCTTGCTGTCACCTCGGCTCTTCCCACCACCGTTCTCGACGGGAGTGACGGGACGCTGGACGTAGGCAGTGGGGCGGGTTTTCCGGGACTGCCGCTCAAGATCGCAAACCCACAAATCGATCTGACCCTGCTGGAAGCAACGGCCAAGAAGACCGCCTTTCTTAACAACGTCGTCGCCAAGCTCGGACTTGAGGGCGTCGAGGTGGTGACTGGCCGGGCGGAGGAGGAGGCGCACGAGACTGAGATGCGTGAGCGGTTTGGGGCAGTGGTATCAAGGGCCATAGCGAGGCTGGACGTACTGGCGGAACTGTGTCTGCCGTTTTGCGCAGTGGGCGGGGTGATGGTCGCGCAGAAGGGACGAAAGGTTGAGGAAGAGCTTCGGGAGGCCCGAAACGCCATCGAGGCGATGGGCGGCAGGGCCGATGATCGTGGTATGCTGGTTGAGTCGCCGGTCAGTATCGGAACGCTTGTGGTGATCGAGAAGCGTCGTTCTACTCCTCCGAGCTATCCGAGACGGCCGGGCATACCCTCCAAGCGCCCCTTATAACCCCAAGTCCCAACATGCCGACGACCTCAGATCATGCCTAGTGATAACGGCCCTGATGCACCGTCGGTCTCGCTCCGGCAGCGTGTTCTTTCTCCATACACCCTCCTCTCGTTGGCGGTCGCGGTCGCGTTTCTGTACTTCCTCGCGGTGCGGTTCGATCTCGATTGGGAGCAGACGTGGAGCAATATCAAGGCTCTCGACCCGATGCTGTACGCGTTGGGCCTGCTCCTGTACTACCTCAGTTTCGTATTCCGGGGGCTGAGGTGGCGGATTCTCTCGCGCAGCGCGGGCATCGAAGAAATCGCGGACTCACGGACACCCTCGGTGTGGCGGTATTCTCAGCTCATAGTCATTGGGTGGTTCGTCAACTCGGTGGCGTGGTTGAGGCTGGGAGACGCCTACCGCGCCTACGCGCTTTCGGACGAGGCTCGAACGGGGTTTTCGTGGAGCCTCGGCACGATATTCGGCGAGCGGATCATGGACATGATCGCCGTGTTCGTCCTGATCGTCGTGGGCGCACTGGCGTTTTCACTGACGGCGGACTTCTCGGGGACGGTCTACCTTGTCGGCGCGGCGTTTGCAATGGCGCTCGCGCTGCTCGCGGTCTTGGCCTTGATGAGGGGGTATGGCCCACGACTGGCGCGGTTCCTCCCCGACAGATTGGAACGGGCCTACCGGAGATTTCACGACGGGGCGGTCGGCAGCTTCGGTGAGTTGCGGGTGCCGTTCCTGCTGAGCTTCGTGGGGTGGATGCTGGAGGTTGGACGGCTGTATTTCGTTGTGCAGGCGCTGGACTTCGATGTGCCTCTGGCCCTCATCCTCATCGCCGCGCTGGGTCACGCCCTGTTGAGCACCGTGCCGACGCCGGGCGGAGTCGGGGCCGTGGAGCCGGGGGTGACCGGTCTGCTCGTACTGGGGATGGCTCGACACGACGCTGTCTCTGTCGCGCTTGTCGACCGCTCGATCACGTACCTGAGCATCATCATAATTGGGGGGCTGGTGTTCTTGGCGTGGAATCTGACGAGGTCGCGTCGGCGCGATCAGAGGGTGGCGGACACGGCGTAGACCGGGCCACCTCACGGTATGACAGGCCCGTATTTGCTTGACCGTATCGCACTGCCCTCGTACCCTTTAGCTTTAGAGTTCCGACACCTATCAAACTGCCTATGAATTCGACGGACATTCAGCCTTCTAGGCAAAGCATCCACTTGGGAGACATCACATGACCATCGCCGCCGAACGACATACTTTGAAGAAGAAGAGCGCCGCTCTGAGCCTCGGTCCCGACCGGGCTCCGGCGCGATCGATGCTGCGGGCCGTCGGCCTGCGTGACGAGGACATGGAGAAGCCCTTCGTGGGTGTGGCGAACCTCGCGAGCGACGTTACCCCGTGCAACGTCCATCTGACACGGATCGCTGAGCGAGTGAAGGACGGGTTGTGGGCGGCGGATAGCGTGCCGTTCATGTTCGGCACCATCACGATCAGCGACGGCATCTCGATGGGCACGGAGGGCATGAAGGCGTCTTTGGTGAGCCGCGAGGTCATAGCCGACTCCATCGAGACGGTGTGCTTCGGGGAGAGCATGGACGGGCTGATCGCGGTTGCGGCGTGCGACAAGAATATGCCGGGCTGCATCATGTCGATGGCGCGGCTGAATATCCCCTCGATCTTCGTGTATGGCGGGGCGATTCTTCCGGGCAACTTCCACGGCAAGGACATCAACATCCAGGATATGTTCGAGGCGGTGGGGTCGTGGTCACGCGGTCAGCTCTCTGAAGACGACCTCACGGGGATGGAGAAGGTTGCGTGTCCGGGAGAGGGCGCTTGCTCCGGGATGTTCACGGCGAACACGATGTCGTCGGCCATCGAGGCGATGGGCATGTCACTTCCGGGCGCGGCCTCGATACCTGCCGTCGACCGGCGGGGCGAGGGAATCGCGTATGAGGCGGGCGATGCCCTCTACACGCTACTGGAACGCGACATCAAGCCACGCGACATCATCACGAAAGAGTCGCTTGAGAATGCGATGATGGTCGTGTTGGCGATGGGGGGATCGACCAACGCGGTGCTGCACCTGCTGGCCATCGCGCATGAGGCGAAGGTTGAGATGAGCATCGACGATTTCGACAGGCTCAGCCGCACGACGCCGTACATGACCGACCTTCGACCGGGTGGGCAGTACGTGATGTCCGACGTGGACAGGTCGGGCGGAATACAGGTCGTCATGAAGGAGCTGCTCGACGCAGGGCTGCTGCACGGCGACTGCATGACGGTGACCGGCAAGAGCACGGCCGAGAATTTGGCCGAGATGGACATCAGCGCGCCGGACTGCAAGGTTATCTACCCGGCGTCCAAGCCGCGCAGCAAGACGGGCGGACTGGTCATCCTCAAGGGGAATCTTGCTCCGGACGGGGCGGTCATGAAGGTGGCGGGGACTAAGCACCTCGCCCATGAGGGCCCGGCGAAGGTCTACAACGGGGAGCGGGCCTGCTTCGAGGCGGTTACGAGAGGCGAAGTAGTGAGCGGCGACGTGGTCGTCATCCGGTACGAAGGCCCGAAGGGCGGGCCGGGGATGCAGGAGATGCTTGCGGTGACCGGCGCAATCATGGGGCAGGGTGACCTCGGCTCGAACGTACTGCTCATCACAGACGGACGGTTCTCCGGGGCGACGCACGGCCCGATGATCGGTCACGCGGCCCCAGAGGCGGCGGTCGGCGGCAACATAGGCCTCGTTCAGGACGGCGACACGATTCGCATGAACGTCGAGACACGTGAGCTCAGCGTTCTGGTCTCCGATGATGAGCTCGATCGACGGCGCAAGTCCTGGAAGGCGCCCACTTCCCGATATGAGCGAGGCGTGATGGCGAAGTACGCAAGGCTGGTGGGATCCGCCTCACTAGGCGCGGTGACTTCGTAGGGCTCTTTCCCCCTGCCACTCACCATCCTGCGACGGATGGCGATTATCTATGTATATTTAGGTTCTCGCGATCCGTCAGGTTTTCGTCGGCTAGCTACATCCTAATGCGTTCCCAAGCATGAAATGGCGTTCAGGTGTGCTTACACCTGCTTGTTTCAGACGCACGCATCGGGTAAGGTCGTTCGTGAAGATTTGGTTAGCATCCCCGCAGCGTGGAGGTGGGTCGATGACCGAGGTTCTGGCCCGAATCAGCGCCCGAAGGCCCTGGGTGACCGTTGGCGTGTGGGTATTGCTCGTTGTGCTTGGGCTCGGACTGAGCGGAGCATTTCTCGGCAGCGCCACGACGACAGACTTCCGGCTGGCTGGGCGGTACGAGTCCGAGCGGGCCGCCGCGCTCTTGGAGGAGAAGCTGCGAGGGCCTGAGAAGCTGGCCGAGATCGTCATCGTTCAATCGGAGTCGCTGACGGTTGACCACGCCGCCTTCCGCACGAAGGTCGAGGCCGTGCACGAAGCGATAATGGCGCTGGGACCCGGTACGATTTCCGGCGGAATAGACGACCGGCCGCTGTCCCACTACTACCAAGTCGTCGATGCTGGGCCACTCATCTCTCAGGAGGACTTGGCTCAGCTGCTCCCGCTCCTCGTCTCCGTTGACCAGGGGACGGCGCTGCTACACTACACGCTGTCAGGCACGTCCCAAGAGGCCACTTCCAACGTCGAGGACGTTATCCACGTGGTGGAGGAGGCGAATGAAGCGGACGACTTCCTCGTGCTCATAGGCGGGGATGCGAGCACCGCCTATGAGAATAACGAGCTGGCTGAACAGGACCTGCAGCAAGGTGAGCGGTTCGGCGTCCCTGTGGCGCTGTTGGTGCTGCTGGTGCTCTTTGGGGCGGTGGTCGCCACTCTACTTCCGTTGGGACTGGCGGCGGTCGCGATAATCATCGCGCTGGCAGCGGTTGCGGTCATCGGACAGCAGTTCCAACTGGTCTTCTTCGTCACGCTGATGGTCGTCATGCTGGGCCTAGCCGTGGGCATCGACTACTCGTTGCTTATCGTGTCACGCTTCAAAGAAGAGATGAGGCATGGCTTGTCCACGAGGGATGCGGTCGCTAAGACGGGCGGGACGGCGGGACGGACGGTGCTGTTCAGCGGCGCTACGGTAGTCCTCGCCCTTGTGGGTCTGCTGATCGTTCCCGCGTCCTTCTACCAGTCGCTCGCACTGGGTGCGATTCTCGTAGTAATCGCATCACTGGCGGCTACGCTCACCCTGCTTCCTGCAGTGCTGGCGTTGCTGGGCCCAAAGATTGATATGCTCACCATTCCGTTCCTAACGCGGTTCTCGCTGAAGGGCGCGGACACATCACAAGGCGGATTCTGGGACAAGATTACACTCATCGTCACCAAGCGGCCGGTCATCAGTCTCCTCATTGTGGGCGTACCGATGATCGCGCTTTCGTATTTCTATCTGGAAATGCGTACGGGCCTCAACGACGTTAACACCTTCCCCGACAAGGCCGAGACGAAAAAGGCCTTCCTGCTGATGGAGGAGAAGTTCGCCTTCGGAGCGGTCGGTCCTGCAGGCTTTCTGAGTCCGGCGGAGATCGTCGTCTTCGGCAACATCGACGATCCGCAGGTAATGGCAGCGATAGAACGGGTGCGGCAGTCCCTGGCGGAGGACACGACCTTCACGCTGCCCCCACAGCCACCGATCGTCAACGACGCAGGCGATCTCGCCCTGCTTACCCTTCCGTTCCCGGGCAAATCGACCAGCCCGGAAGCTGCGGACGACATGAAGCGGCTGAGGGAAGAGCACATTGCCCCCGCCTTCAAAGGGGTGCCGGCGGAGGTGTACGTGGGCGGTCTGACGGCGGAGGTGGCCGATTTCTACGGCATTGTGCGGGTCTACACGCCAATAGTGTTTGTCTTCGTGTTGGGTCTGAGTTTCCTCATCCTGATGATGGTCTTCCGGTCGATCGTCATCCCCATCAAGGCCATCATCATGAACCTGCTGTCCGTCGGCGCAACCTACGGGCTGCTGGTGTTGGTTTTCCAGAAGGGAATTGGAGCCGACCTGTTCGGGTTCCAGCACGCCGATGTGATCGACGCCTGGCTGCCGCTGTTCCTGTTTACTATTCTGTTCGGGCTGTCGATGGACTATCACGTATTTCTCCTCAGCAGGATACGGGAACGCTATGATGAGACCCAGGACAACACGGAGGCTGTGGCATACGGTCTGCGATCCACGGCGGGGCTGATAACGGGCGCCGCCCTCATCATGGTGGTGGTGTTCGGAGCGTTTGCGTCGGGAGAGACCGTGGTGAACCAGCTCATGGGCTTCGGGCTTGCCATAGCAGTGCTCTTGGACGCGACGCTGGTGCGGTCGGTACTCGTTCCGGCCAGCATGGAGGTGCTGGGCAAGGGGAACTGGTACCTGCCTCCATTCCTTCGGTGGCTCCCCGACCTGCGAGTAGAGGCGCCGGAGGAACATTCGTCCGCGGCGTAAAGCCGCGACGGGTTTGGAAACCATGGACTCACGCTCGATGAACATCCCACACGCCTACTTGCCGGGATATGAAGAGGCTCGCGCTCTTGACCCGGATAGGGCTTCCAGATACATCGCCCACACGACCATTGGCGACCCCGAAATGGATGCCGTGGTCGAAGAGCTTTCCACTCTTGCACCGGGAGAGGGAAGGCGGTTCATCGAAGCCTTCATGGACAATGAAGACGAGAGTATCAAACGTGATGCGCCTCCGTTGCTGCAAGAGTTGTTCAAAGGGATCGAAACTCCGCCCGACTGGGTTGACTTGTCGGCCTTCCGACCGGGAATTCGGATGTTCCATAGAAACTCGCAGTTGGTGCTTGGAGCGTTCGTGGGAGGCACACTGGTAGAAGGTTTCTCAACGAACATCAGCAAGTCGTTCTTCATAACCGGGCGCGTGCGCGAGCGGGGCGTCAGACGGCTGAGGCAGAACAACCGTCACATGATCGAGATCTTCATGCCGTTCGGCATGGAAAGGGAGGGGGACGGCTGGAAGCTGTCCGTCCGCATCAGACTGATCCACGCACAGGTCAGACGCCTGCTGAAGAACTCCGTTGACTGGGACCACGAGGAGTGGGGCGTGCCCATCAGCGCCGCACACGTAGGCTATTCGATTTCCGCATTTTCGGCGAGACTACTGATGCACATGACGAGCCTGGGCGCTAAGTTCAGCGAAGAGGAGCGCGAGAGCTTCCTGGCGGTCTGGCGCTACTCGGGACACCTCATGGGCATTCCGGAGACCATTCTGTACCAGGATGAAGAGGATGCTCTGAGGCTGTTCGACATTGGGACCCTCTGCGAGCCGGCACCGGAAGCCGAGGCTGTCGTCATGGCTCACGCGCTGGTCAACTCCGCCCCGTTGGTCATCGGAATTACCGATTCGGCCGAACGACGAAAGCTGTCGAGATACGTATTCGGCATCTCGCGCGCGCTCATTGGACAGACCATGGCCGACCAACTGAATTACCCACCGGGCATTGCATTTGGGGTCCTGACGTGGTTCCGATTGCAGTCCCGAGTCAACAGAGCCTTGGGGAAATATCTGCCCAAGTCTGCAAACAGCAACTTCAGCAACTTCACGTCTCTGCTGCAGGCTTCCGCATTCGACGAGGCGGGTATCAGCTACAGGCTACCCGACCACGTGTATGCGGAAGAGAGCAGTGAGTGGTAGGAGCGGGGAACTCACCGCAGAGATCGAACCCCCTCTCTGTATCGCTCCCCTAGCGGGGGGAAGACCTTGACCTACTGCCTTGCTAATCGAGCAGGGACTGGTCCCAATCGACCCAATCGAGGACGCCGCTGATCTCGATTGACTCGCGCCAGAAGTCGACGTATTCCTGTGGCGGCTCCGCCTGTCCGGGGAAGGACGGGCCGGTCTCAAGGCCCAATAAGCGGAGAAGCATCCGGGCGTGGGGACCGTCGGCAACCATGGGGGCGGCGACGCGCCGGCGGCCACGCTGATAGACGGGATCGAACTGCAGTTGCCGGTAGAGGACTTCCAACTCGTCGAAGCGGCCTTCCTGCGTGAGCTTGGTCTGGTGGAGTGAGAGGCGCGGCGCGGCGTTTGCCATGACGTCGATCCTACTCTTCATACCGAAACGCGCGCCCATGCCGAAGAACTGCCTGTTCTCGCTGAGGGCGAACCTGTCGCCGAACATCTGCTGGAAGCCGAGATAGTCCTCGGTCGATGTGCCCGTCCACTTGACGCCGACGACGTTGTCGAGCTCAGCGAGTTTCTCAAAAAGGGCGGGACTGTAGGAGTAGCCGCCGGGCATGACCCAGAAGCTGTTGTAGGTCATGATGCCGATGTCCACGCGGTCGTTGACGTACTTGTGGTGGAGGTAGATGTCTTCCTCGGTCGGCTGGGAGTAGTGCGGTGGAGAAAGGAGCACGAAGTCGATGCCGGCCTCGGCGGCGTAGGCGCATTTTCGTGCCGCGGCGCGGGCGCTGAGCTCGGAGACCATAACCATGGTCGGGGCGACGCCCCTGCCCTCGCTGATGATGAGGTCGGCCAGAGCGCGGAACTCGTCCTCTTCGAGCATGTACGTCTCCCCTGCCCCACCGGCGATGAGGTGTACGCACTTCCCTTCGACCATCCCCTGTTCGATGAGCCAGCGGACGTGCTTTCGCTGACCGTCGAGGTCGAGGCTGTAGTCGTCGTTGGTGAAGGTCAGCATCGACAGGACGCTGCCCTGGAGTCGTTCGCGGCTGT
>JAPPDQ010000405.1:0-1076 GCA_028875495.1 Chloroflexota bacterium | reverse complement strand
GGACGGTGCTACTTACTCATCAAGTATCGACTGGTCCCACTCGACGTGGTCCATCAGGCCACTCTCGGTAAAGACCTTTCGAGTGTGGTCGTAGAGCGCCTGTGGGGCCGGAGCCTGGGCGGGGAAGTTGGGGCCAGCGTGGAGGCCCATGACTTCCCAGCGGACGTGACCGAATACGCCGTCGGCAACGGACGTGAAGGCGGGTGCCTCGTTGTTCAGGCGGTTGTCGGTGTCGAAATGAAGGGCGTCGAGGAGTTCGTCGAGCTCGTCGTAGCGTCCGTCGCGAAACATCTCCCACTTGGTGAGGGACAGGCTCGGCGCGACGTTGCCAAAGAAGTCGACGAACCCCGCCATCCCGAATCGAGCGCCCTGCGAATTCATCATGCCGTTGTCGATGAAGTTGAACTCCTCGGCGAAGAGCTTGAGGAGGCCGACGTAGTGTGCAGGGCTCGCTGAACTCCACTTGAAGCCGACCACGTTATCGAGGTCGATGAACCGCTCCATCAGCGACCGGGTGATCTCGTACTTGGGAGCGGGAGTGACCCAGAAGTTGTTGTAGTTCATGAGTCCAACATCGGCGTTGTCGTTGACGTACTTCGTGTAGAGGTACACGTCCTCTTCGGATGGGCAGGAGTAGTGCGGCAGACCGAGCTCGATGAAGTCGATGCCCGCGTCTCCGGCGTACCGGGAGCGACGCGCGGCCGTTCTGGCGTTGAGGTCGAACACGCCGACCATCGTGGGGGCCTTATCGCCGGCGGTGTCCACGAGCACGTCGATGAGAGCGAAGAGCTCGCCGTCGTCGAGGAAGTAGCCCTCGCCGTAACCTCCGGCGGCGAGGAGGACGCCGTTGCCGTCCACGCCGATGCCGTGGTCCATGAGCCAGCGGATGTGCTTTGCCTGCCGGTCAAGGAGGAGGTTGTGGTCGTCGTCAACGAACGTGGGCAGGGAGACGACCGGCCCTACGAGCTTGTCCTGGCGTTTTTTCATTCTCTAATTTCCTCCTTGGTATCGGTTCCTTATGGCTTTTGATAGCTTGCTCAAAACACCCTCACCCTAGCCCTCTCCCACGACGGGAG
>JAPPDQ010000182.1 GCA_028875495.1 Chloroflexota bacterium | reverse complement strand
TACAGCAATACTTCCTTCTGTTCCCAGATGTTTATCGGCGGGATGATGCGCGTCCCCAGCATGTAGATGAGAATGCAGGCGGAGATTCCGCCCACCCAGATGAGCACGTCAGCCACGTCGGGCAGGACTGCCCCCGGTATCTCGACCATCTGGTGCTTGTCCTCCAATTCCGAGACCGAGAACGCTGCAACGTACACGCGGATACGGTCGAACAACGTCGCGATCAGCACTCCGCACGCGATGATGACGGGGCCCCATATGCTCTTCCGCAGGGGGTTCCAGATCATCGCCCACAGCGGGACGAGGAACGCGAACGTGAATACGATGAAGAATATCGGCAGGTATGGGCCCACGAACAGCAGGTCGAGCACCGCCTCCTCGGCGGGCTTCGCGCCGAACCAGAAGATGATGAAGCTGGAGAACCAGAACCAGAACCACAGGAGCGACAGCGAGAACAGGAGCTTGCCCAGACCCCAGAACTGGTCGAGGTTGATGTAGTCCTTGTAGCCGCCGAAGCGGTACATGACGTACATCGTCACCAGCGTAATCGCCACGCCCGCCTGCAGCGAGTTGTGCGCGTGCGTGGCGGGGTACAGCGCGTCGATCCAGCCGGGCACCAGCGACATGCCAAAGTCCAAGCTGAACGCGAAGTGGGCCGTCACCAGCATCATGAAGTAGAACGCCCCCAGAATGCCGAGCCGGTGCTTCTGCCAGTTCCACTGCTCCGACGTGCCGACCCAGTTTCGGGCGAGGCGGCCGAACCAGACCTTCTTCTTTCCGGTCGATCGGTCGCGCAGCATGGCGAAGTCAGGCATCGCCGACACCCACAGCAGCCAGAGGCCGTTGATTGTCAGCGCCAGGAGCACCAGCGTCGTCGTGATCTCCGGCATGTGGGCGGGCACATTAAGCTCCCCGTAGAACCACAGCGTCCGTCTTTCGTCCGCCATGCTGGGGAGGGCCCATGCCACAGGGATGTAGATGACGAAGCTCACGATGCCGACGAGGCTGAACAGCTCAGCGACACGCGAGATTGACCGCCGCCAGTGCGCGTTGGCGATTCGGGGCGCAATTGCCACCATCGGCGCGCCCTGTGCCGCCGTCAGGATGAAGGCGAATAGCGCGGCATGGTAGCCCCAGACGGGCGTGTTGCTGAATCCATCGGTCAGGCGAATCACGAATCCGACGACTCCGAGCACCGACAGGACGGCGAAGACTATCACCGCAATGCGGAACGTGGAGCTACGCAGTCTGCCCTTGTCGAGGAGGTCGTCCTCGACGGCTTTGGGCGTCATCAGCGCGCCGTGTCCATTATGTGAAGCGCCGTTATGCATGCGAGCCGTTCTTGTCCGAGGCGGACTCGTCCACCTTCTTCAGATAGATCACGTTGGGCGACGTGCCGTACTGCGGCATAAGGTGATAGCCGCGTCCGTGGTCGTCGTCCATCTCTTCCTTCGCCATCTTCGCTACCTTGCTGTTGGGGTCGTTCAGGTCGCCGAACACGAGGGTGTCGGTCGGGCAGGCGTTCACGCAGGCCGGGTTGAGCTCGCGTGAATTGTCGGACAGCTCTTTACCGTCCCGCGCGGCCTCGCGACTCGTGCGGCGGATGCGCTGAACGCAGAACGTGCATTTCTCCATGATCCCGCGACTGCGGACGGTAACGTCCGGGTTGAGCTGGTTCGTCAGAGTCTCCGGCCACTCCGGCTCCCAGAAGTTGAAGTACCGGACGTGGTACGGGCAGTTGTTGGCGCAGAACCGCGTTCCGATGCAGCGGTTGTACACCTGGACGTTCATGCCCTCGTTGTTGTGATACGTGGCGAACACGGGACAGACCGGCTCGCACGGAGCGTCGTTGCAGTGCTGGCACAGGATCGGAATGAACCGCGCCTTGACGTCCGGGAACTCGCCCTCCCAGTAGCGCTCGACGCGGATCCACTCGATCGCGCGGCGCTGGTTGAAGAGTTCTTCGGTGTTTATGGGGATGTTGTTCTCGGACTGGCAGGCGACAACGCATCCCTGACAGCCGATGCACTTGTCGACATCAATTACCATGCCCCACTGCGTATTAGTGCTTGCCATATTATTCCGGCTCCGTTTCCCCTTACTCCGATGTTAGCGGGATGATCCTACGATGCCCGTCTGTGGCGAGATCGGGCGCGGTGTTCTCAAACTTCGGCAGTCGAATCCACTCGCCCGTGCGCCGTACGCTCACGCGCGTCGCCGCCCACGCCAGCGCTCCCGTCTCGCTCTCGGTGATCGGCGAGAGTATCGACAACACGTTCGCTCCCCGGTCCTTGGAGTAGCGTCCGCCGCCCTTGTGTCCCTGTCCGACGGGTATAGCCACCACGTCGGGCGAGATGCCGGGATGCGGGTAGGCGAGCGCCTCGATCGAGCCCTGCTCTGACGTCACTTCGACCACGTCGCCTTCCTTGATGCCCATCTCTTCGGCCTTCTTCAAGTTGATCTCGATCCACGTCTGCCATGTGGCCGTCGTGATCGGATCGGGCGTGGCCTGCAGCCATGGGAGGTCCGCCCCCCTGCCGTCCGTCAGGCCGGTCGTCTCGAACGGGATGAGGTGGAAATTTCCACTGCCTCCAGTTGACGGGGTTTGTGCAGCCGTCGGGAAGGAATACTGCCCCGACCGAGGGTCGTGAGTTTCTCCCCTCGCGTTCGTGTCCCACCAGCCGCCTCGTTGGAGGATGGTGTTCCAGAACAGCTTGTCGTTCGCCGCGCGAACGGAACCCCTGTCCAGTTCCCGCAGTCTCCGCGCGTCGTTCTCCAGCAGTCCCTTGAAGTTATCGGCATCAAGGCCGAGGTCCTTCTCCAAGACCTGGGCCAGCGTCATGAGCACGTCGCCGAAGTTCTTGGTCCCCAGATGAGGACCTCTCGGCTCGAAGAAGGGACGGACAACCGGCTGCTGGAAGCCTATCGTCTGGTAACCGGGGCCGGGGTCGGGTATATCCGTTCCCCAGTCCTCGAGGTAGTGGTTCTCCGGCAGGATGATGTCCGCCAGCATCGTCGTGTCGTCAAAGTGGTTCGAGAAGCTTACGATGAGCGGAACGTTGAAGCTGGCTCGCGCGATTCCCGTGTTCTCCGGAAGGCCGTAGAAGGGATCGGCGTTGCGTACCAGCAGCGCCTTGACCTGACCGCCATTCATCCTGCCCGCAAGGGCCCGGAAGTCCGAGAACGATGTCGCGTCGGGCGCGGTCGGAAGGTCGCTAATGGGCGGGGAGGGATTGAAGGTGACTCCTCCCAACTGGTCCACGCTTCCCGACAGATAGTTCAGGGCGTAGATCGCGTTCAAATTGAACAGGCCGTTGGAGTGCGCCCCCGCCGAGCCTCCGCCGATAGCGAGCCCGGGCGGATGCTCCAAGAAGTCTCGGGCTATCCTGACGATCTTCTCCGGGTCGACTCCCGCTCGGCTTCCGACGGCCTCGGGGGTGAAACTCGCCAGACGATTGGAGCCTTGTCCGGTGATCCTATGGAGTGCGGGCGAGTCCGGCAGTCCGGCGCCGATCATGACGTTCGCGATGGCCAGCGCCACCTCACCCTCGTATCCGGGCTTGACGTAGACCCACTCGTCGGCATTCGCCGCGGTCATGGAAAAGCGCGAGTCGAAGTGTACGAGCTTCCCACGCTTCCTGTTCTCGCCCTGGCGGAAGTGGCCGTAGCCGCGGGCGTATCGTACGGGAGACTCCCAAGTGTTCAAGAAGTCCGCGCCGAACGACAGGATGTACGCCGCATTCTCGATGTCGAAGTCGGGCATCGCGTCCTGGTCGAAGACCTGCTTCATCGAGGCCTTCAGGACGGTGCGTTCGAGAGGCTCGTAGCTCATGCGCTTCGCGCCGAGCGCCTCGGCGAACCGATTGACGACGAGCCCCACGTGAGCGGTGACAGGGTCGGTGATGAGGGCGGTCTCCTCGCCGCTGGCGGCTCCCAGTTGTTCCGCAACACGGGAGACGGCGTCCGTCCAACTTAGCTGCTCCCACTTGCCCTCGCCGCGCTGGCCTGTGCGTATAAGGGGCGAGCCGATGCGGTCGGGGTGGTAGAGGCCCTGCAGTCCCGCCTCTGCGACAGCGTTGTGTTTGCCGCGATTGACAGGGTAGTCGACGTTGCCCTCGACCTTCTTCGCGCGGCCCTCCATGACCCTCACGACGACGCCGAGAGGAGCGCGGTTCTGACGGTCTATCGTTGCGTACCAGTTGTCGAGGCCCGTGACCATGTCCTCGGGCATCTCGATCGACGACTGGACGAGCAACTCCTTTTCGGGAACGCCGCACGCGGCTGCAACCACCGCGGTGGCCGAACCGCCCATCAGCGTCAAGAATTGTCTTCGTGTTAGGGACATCCCCTGTATTTCACTTCCCTCTCGTTCGTCGGAGGGATATCTCCTTCTAGTAATGGCACGTCGTGCAATCTGTAGGAGCCTCGTTGTCGCGGTGACAGTCCACGCAGTCGCCCATCTTCAATGAGCGTACCTGCTTGACCTTGACCATGCTCCCCACGTCGCCATGACACAACTGGCATGTGCCGGACGCGCCTCCGTACTGCTCCGAGAAGTGCCTGATGTGCGGCTCGTGCACGAAATTCACGTGATCGGGCACACGATGCACCCGCACCCAATCGACCGGGATTCCGTTCGTATGGAAGTTCCTCAGCTTCTCGACCTCAGGCTTGTCGTCGCCCACGGTCATATGACAACTCATGCAGAGTCCGACCGCGGGGATGGTGGCCGCCGCGCCCTCGGTCACGTTCCGGTGACAGAAGGTGCAGTCGAGGCCGAGGTCCTCCACGTGTGTCGGATGGGGGAACGCTATCGGCTGTTCGGGGCCGTCGTTCAGCCCGAAGGCGTCCAGCGGAAGTCCGAGCCAGGCCGAGATGACGAAGGTTGCGATTGCGACAACTACTACAAGGCCGACGACACCGCCGATGCCGACTGCGCCGAAAAGGACGAGCCTGCGCCCGGTCGGCCTTTTTGGTGCTTGAAAATCGCCTGGCAGCAAGTGCGTCTACTCTACTAGTGCACGGACGGAGGGTTGCCGCCGTGACCGAGAAGGTCGATCGAGCCGCCCTTGATCCAATACGTGTCGAAGATATCGCCCAGTACGCCCGATTCGCCGATGGCAGCTCCCACGAAATACGCATAGAGCGCTATACCAACGAACAGAACAACGTACAGGGGAAGGCGCACTCGCTGCGCCGATCGCGGCAGATGATGAGATGCCACGAGGGAGGGAATGCCGACGTGGGCGACAAGGTACAAAGAACCGATGATAACGATGAGAAGGAGCATGACCCAGAGGTTTGTCAACATATTGGCAATGCCGGTCCATTCGGCATTGGAAAGCGTCGCTGGGTCCATCTGCACCTTTCTCCGATAGCCGCCACACAGGTGCCGAAATGCCCTTGATTTCGGCTCGGTGAAAAGTATCACAACCCTATAGCAGTGTCAAGGATACTGCTAGGCTTCGACACCTACATGAAGCGCCTTCAGTCGCCTCGCCCCAGCGGTCGCCTCGCGAGTCCTCCCAATCGACAAAATACGGTAACTGTTAAGAGCCCTATGAGATATGCAGGAATTCTCCTCTTGCTATCATTCTGACGAGCGCAGCGACGATGAATCTACAATCTCTCCCCCGCCGGGGAAGAGACACAGAGAGGGGGCCTTCGCAATTCAACTCACAGAGAGTGAACACGTATAAAATTCGCCTTTCTCTTGGTGGTCGACGAGCGTGATAGAATACCCCCCGCCAACGAAATAAGGAGACACCTAATGATTGAGCAGCGACCCTTGGGCAACTCAGGAATGACCGTCAGCGCCATCGGACTCGGTTGCGTAACGTTTGGGCGGGAGATCGACCCGGACACGGCCTTCGAGATCATGGACCACGCACTGGAGAACGGCATCGACTTCTTCGACACGGCAGAGGGGTACGCCTCGGGGGAGGTCCCGTCGGAGGTGGTCATCGGCAACTGGATGCGGTCGCGGGGCGTGCGCGACGAGGTGAAGATCTGCACCAAGGTCAGCTCCGGCGGCACCGCCGAGAACGTCAGGCGAGCGCTCGCCCAAAGCCTTGAGAGGCTGCAGGTCGACAAGGTCGAGATGTACAAGGCCCACTCCGCCTTCCCGGACGCTCCTTTTGAAGAGTACATTGGCGCGATGAACGAGGGTGTAGAGGCGGGACAGATCGACGTGATCGGGTGCAGCAACTTCCGCGCCGACCAGCTTCAAGAAGCCCTCGACACGAGCGACAGGAACGGCTGGGCGCGCTTTCAGATCACCCAGCCCCCCTACAGCCTCGCGCGCTCGAACAATCCCTCCCACCTCGACCGCGTCGAGGCCGAGACAGAGTTCTTCCCCCTCTGCGTGAAGGAAGGCGTCGGCATCACCCCTTACAGCCCGCTCGCTGCCGGCTTCCTAGCCGGCAAGTACACGCCGGACCGCTCCAAGTTTCCGAAGGGCACGCGGTTCGATGTGATGCCCGGCCACGCCGACATCTATTTCGAGGACCGCAACTTCAAGCTCGTTGAGAAGCTGCGGGCAAAGTCGGAGGAAATGGGTCTGCCGATGGTGAAGCTTGCGATGGCGTGGGTTATGGCCAACACGAGCCTCACGTCGGTCCTCATCGGCGCTCGCAGGACCGCGCACGTCGACAACGCCATTGAGGCAATGGAGATGGATCTGTCGCCGGAACTCCACGCGGAAATGGCGGCTTGGGCATAGCACTTTCCTCAAAGGCGTTACTCGCAATTCGCGCTGAACCTGACCCTTAAATGGGATCAAGTGTCAAAGTGTACATTGCTATACTGCACGCAAGCCTCGGGTGGCATAGAATCTGGTTACGGTTTTCGCCATCGATTGCATTGAGCCGAACATTTCATATCAATCGAGACGCCTAGCAGATCGGATTCGGCAGTTGAGCGAATTGGAGGGAGCGCGATGGGAAATTCTGATGACTTAATTCCCGAAATCGAGAAACCGGAGGAGCCCGAGCCAAGTCTGTGGGCGAAATTCGAGGGCCACGTCCAAGGCAAAACGCTTGCAGGCCTCTTCGAGTTGGTGCCGTTGATCGTCACCGTTGTGGTCTTGGTTGTCATCATTGGATATGCCGACAGCGCCGTACGCGGGCTCCCGTTTGTGAAGGACGAGCCGTGGGACTTTTGGGGAGTTGGGATGATCGTCGCGGTTATCCTGTTCTACTTGGTCGGCCTTATCATCGCAACAAGGATCGGCCGGGTCGTCATGAATCTAATGGATACGGTGCTCAACCACATTCCGGTAGTCAAGACGATTCTGGGAGTAACCAGGCAGGCAATGGCAACCCTCACTTCCAAGTACCAGTTCACCCGCGTCGTATTCGTGGAGTGGCCGCGTGAGGGCATGGTCGCGATGGGCTTTGTAACGGGACGCGCATACTCGAGCAAGACGCAGGACTCGATTGTGGTCGTCTACATTCCCACCGTTCCCAACCCCACATCGGGCAACATGGCCCTCGTCCCGGAAGACGACATCATAGAGACCGATCTCACGGTGGAGGCCGCGATGAAGCTGATCTTCTCAGGAGGCATCGTGCTGCCGGAAGCGGTGTCCTTGGCCAGAGTGCCTGTCGAGCGAGAGGACTTTGGCCTCATCGGCCGTTTCGAGACATCACCCGATTAGCGCCTCGCCGCACGATTCCCTTGCCTGAGAGCAGGCGGCTGAAATGATGCCGCCTAGTAGGTCCTTTCGAACGGGACAGGGACAAAACTAGCCAACAGGCAGTTCCTCACCCTGCGAGCCCCCTGCCTGGGTGGGTTCAATAGGAAGCCTAACCGTCATCTCGGTGAACTTGCCGGGCTCAGAGTTGACCTCGATTGAGCCGCCATGCTGACGAACGATGTCGTTGGTGATGGCGAGGCCGAGCCCCGTTCCCCGATCGGTGGGCTTGGTCGTGAAGAAGGGGTTGAATATCTTTTCGGCAACGTCCGGCGGTATGCCGTCTCCGTTGTCACGGATCCGGACTTCTATGAACTCCTCGCCCCGGCTTGTAGACAGCGACAGCGTTGGCATGTACGAGGTGTCCCCACTTTCGTGGAGCGCGCGTCGTTTCTCGTCCGTTGCATCGCAGGCGTTCCCGACGATGTTCAGGAATACTCTTCCGACGTCCTGCGGTTTGACCACGATTTCGCCGACGTCCGGGCCCAGTTCCTGCACGATGTGGAGTTGGAAGTTCGGATCTGTCGCCCGCGCGCTGTGGTAGGCCAGCCGAGCGTGCTCATCGAGCAGCACGTTGATGTCCGTGGGCCGCTCCTCACCCGTCTCTCGGCCCATCATCAGCATGTCCTGAACAATGCGGTTGGCGCGTTCGCCGTGCGATATGATCCGATTGAGGTTGCCGTTCAGGTCGTCGGATATCTCTTTGATGTAGCTTTGGTCCTCTTCACTAATCTTGTCCACATTCTCATCCAGCACTTCCTTCAGTTCATCCAGCAACTCGTTGGACGACTCGGAGAAGTTCTTGACGAAGTTGAGCGGGTTCTTGATCTCGTGGGCGACACCTGCAGTCAGCTCACCAAGCGCGGCCAGCTTTTCCCGCATGACGATCTGTTCCTGTGCTCTGCGAAGGTCCGCAAGCACGCTCTCCAACTGGTCGTTCTTGCCCTGCAACTCCTCCGCCAGCTGCTCCACCAAGTTCAGACGCTGAACCTCGAGTGCGTGGCGGCGGAACACCTCGAGGGCGTCCGCCATGTCCGCGACCTCATCGCGCCCTCCGAGATCGACCTGTGCTTCAAGGTCTCCCCCGGCCATCTGGAGCATCCAGGCCGACAGCTGCTGTATGCGGCGGACGATTACTCGTCCGACAAAGAGCCATGAAATGAGTATGGCGCCGGTCACTCCTACCGCGCTGATAGCCAGCAGCAGTGTCCGGCCCGCAAATATCGCCTGTGTGGAGGCCTGGGCGGCCTGATCGGCGTTCTCGCTAGCGGTGTCTACAAGAGAGTTGACGTCGCTGACCAGTTCAATGGCGATGCCGCTGTTTAGCTCGAGAAGGTCTTGCTGGTTCTGAATAAGCTGCAGCCGGTCTTCCAACAAATCGAAGCCGTTGTTGTTACCGGTCCCCAGTTCCAGCAACTGGGTGGCAAGTGGAGTTATCTCATCTTGAAGCGGCGAGCCTTCAAGAGCGGTAATGTTGCGCTCTATGCTGCCTTTAGCCGACTCGAAACGCTCGCGCAGGGGTTCCAAGAGAGGTGCGGAAGAGATGGAGAACGCGCTCTCAAGCAGCTGGTTTGCAGTGGTGGCATCCGCATGAAGTCCCGCCAAGTTCCGATAGCGGGCAAGCTGGTCCTCCGAAAAGTGCTGCTCGCGGGACACCGGCGGCGCGTCGAGGCTTTGGTATCCCGTCATTGTGTAGAAGAGTTGGTCGTCAACAACGGGAACCATGATCTCGTCCATGTTCTCCCGCAACTGCTCTAGGTCCCTTCGAAGGTCGTCCCTACGTTTGTTTAGCTCATAGAGCCCTGTCATATCGTCCC
Source organism: Chloroflexota bacterium (assembly GCA_028875495.1). Lineage (GTDB taxonomy): Bacteria > Chloroflexota > Dehalococcoidia > Lucifugimonadales > VXLM01 > VXLM01. The sequence continues at coordinate 2,811 of JAPPDQ010000182.1, read as the reverse complement.
TGATGGCGTTGATGTTGACGATCAGCATGTCGACGCTTTCGCGGATTCGCGCAGAGCGTCCGACCTCGATATCTTGCCCTTCGCCTTCTCCTTGTGCCAACACGTCCTTCAGGACGGGGATATTGCCGGACTGGTCGCTGTCCCCCACAGACTCGCTTCCCAATAGGACGTCTAGGTTGGCCTCGAGGTCTTCACGGGCATCGTCCACACTTCTGGATACTTTGGCCAAGTCCTCTATGTTCGTTGCCGCCATCAGGCGTGGAGCTGCGTCCACCAGCGTACCGCTGTGTTGCGCGACACCGAACGCCGCCTCCATCTCCGGGAGACTCTCCTCGTTAACTTGACTCTGGGCTTGCCCCACAATGTTGAAGGAAAACCAGGCGACGAGGCTGGCGCCCACGGTGAGTACGACCGCTCCTCCGATCCCCACATAGAGCTGGGTGGCTATGCGGAATCGACTCTCGAAAAGGCGTCGCAGTTTCTCGTTCACGGCTCTAGTCCCGAAGTGTCTCGACGGGACGGTAGTTCCCGTCACCGCCTATCGTGGTTAGGAAAACGGTGTCCGATCCCTGGTTATCGTCTTGACCGTAGCGGAGCTCGAATCCGTCGATGTCAATCACATCGGCGCTGCGTAAGCTGTCCAGGAAACAGGACCTGTCGACATCTCGGCCGCAACCTTCAAGCGCCGCAACGGCAAGGCGCCCCGCGAGATAGCCTTCCAGAGAAACGAAGCCGGGAGTAGCATCGGGTGCGAAGTCTGACAGCGCCTCTAGATAAGAAGAGACGATTGGCACCGAATCGTCCGTAGGAAATGGCACCACTTGGGTCACGTATACTCCCTCACCCACGGGACCGAGCTCCTTTGCCAGTGCATTGCTGCCGACGAAGGACACGGTCATGAAGACGGGATCAAGCCCGGTGTGCCGGGCCCAAGCGATGAGCGCCGCCACCGGCTCGTAGGCGCCGATCATAATCACGGCCTCGGGAGCACCCCGCTCCAGGTCGAGCAGGGCCGTCTTCACCGCAGTCGTGTTGCGGGGATACAACCCAATGGAAACCGGATTCATGCCCCGACGATCCAGCGCTATCCGGACGCCGTCCCTTCCCGCACGACCGAACGAGTCGTCCTGGTACATCACGGCTATGCGGTCTATACCTAGATCCGTCGTCAGGCGGGCGACCATCTCCTCGGTCTCCTGATAATAGGACGCGCGCATATTGATGATGTAGTCTCTGTCCGGTCCGGTGCGTAGAAACTCGGCGCCGGTAAACGGGGCCATGAAGGGGACCTTGCCCTCAGCCGCAACCGGAGTGGCCGAACGAGAAGTGGGGGTGCCCACCTCGCCGATCAGCGCAAACACTTTGTCCTGTTCGATGAAACGTATCGTGTTGGTGACTGCGGCCTCGGGTTCGTAGGCGTCATCGAGCGACGACAGTTCTAATCGCCGGCCGTGCACCCCTCCGCGCTGGTTGACCTCATGGAAGGCGGCTTGAATACCGAGGCGCATGTTTCTGCCGAGCTCTTGGGCCGGTCCGGTGAACGCCGCGGACTGACCAAACAGGACACGATCTGCGGTGACGCCCGGCTGTTGCCCAATGGGCGCTTGATCAGAATCGGGAGTCGGAACCGCCGGGAATTCGGGAGTGGTGGTCTTCTCGACCGTACTATCGAAGATGGAGCAGCCTGTCGATCCCACACTAAGGGCGAGGGTCACGACTCCCACGACCCCCAGCTTCGCAGACCTAGCCCCAAGCCAGCCGGGTATCGGAATCATTCAACTCTGTTCAGTGTCAGCGCCAAGCAGTTCTTGCCGTCCTCGTGGCGATACGTCATCTCATCCATCATCTCACGTACGAAGTGAATGCCGAGTCCGCCAATGGGACGGTCTTCGATTGGGGATGTCAGATCGGGCGGTGGCGCGTCGTGCAATGGGTCGAACGGTCGTCCGTCGTCCTCTATACCGATCGTCAGCGCGTCCGGGTCGGAGGTAACGGTGATCTCAATGTGGGGAGCTTTGTCGACTCGCCCATGTTTCGCAACGTTGATACCCATCTCTTCAATTGCAAGCTTTGCCTTGAAGAGAACTGCAGGCGGCCAGTCTTCCCGTTCTCCAAAATCCTCCACGGCGTCGAGAATTGAGTCGAGCTCTTCAAGAGTGGCTTCTTTTCTTATGACTAGCTTTTCGCTCACGAGCCAACCTCGTCACGGCGGACTACCAGACAGGTGATGTCATCAGACTGCGGAGTATCGCCAACAAAGTTTCTTACAGCATCGAACATCGCTTTGAGGGCTTGCTCCGAGTTCTCCGGGGGACTCTCGGCGAAGACCTCGTGCATCCGCTCTACTCCGAACTGTTCGCCATCGCCGTTCATCGCCTCGGTAATGCCGTCCGTGTAGAGCATAACGGTGTCGCCGGGTTCAAGCTGCACGGTGTGACTCGGATATTCGATGTCCGGTGCTATGCCAAGCGCGACTCCACCCGTGAGAGGGAGAAGCTCTGAGCTTCCGTCGGGCCGCACAAGCATGGGAGCGTCATGGCCTCCGTTCGAGTACGTGAGCCTGCCAGTCTCCGGATTGTAGATCGAGTAGAGCACCGTAACGAACATCAGCGTCTCGTTCTCTTCGTACAGTAGCTCATTGACTTCCTGCAACGCCTCGCCGGGATCGACCGTGCCGATCGCCGCGCCCTTCAGCAAAGTGCGGCTGGACATCATGAACAGCGCCGCCGGTACACCCTTATCGGATACGTCCGCTACCGGTAGTCCCACTTGGCCGCGGTCTAGTCGAATTAAAACAAAAAAGTCCCCCCC
>JAPPDQ010000269.1 GCA_028875495.1 Chloroflexota bacterium | reverse complement strand
CAAAGCCCGCATCGTTACGTCCGTCCCACCAAAGGCTTTCCGTCCTTCCCCGAACGTCACGTCCGCAGTCGTACGAATCGACACCTATGCCGAGCCTGCCGTGAAGTTCGACGGCCCTGAGAAGTTCTTCACCCTCGTGAGAGCCGGATTCAGCGCGCCCCGCAAGCAGATCCACAACAGCCTCAAGAACGGCCTTGACTCTAGCTCGGACGAGGTGATGATGATGCTCCAAGCTGCTGGGATAGCGCCAACACGGCGAGCTCAGACTCTTAGCATCAACGAGTGGGGAGACCTATACGCCGAGTACGCATCGACGCTCTAGTACCATTTCAATTTGAATATGACAGTCGAATAGAGAGACGCGTATCCCCTCTCCCGTCGTGGGAGAGGGCTAGGGTGAGGGTGTTTTGAGTGCGTTGCCAAAATCATATGGGACCAGTATTAGGTCGAGTGGACGGATTCCCTGTCTTCCTACAACTCGGCGGAACATCGTCATGCGTCTGATATACTCCCGACTGCATCACTGGGTCACCAATTCCTAGGAGCACCTACCACCACATGCGACTCGGACTTGACATCCGTGGCAGCGTCGACGACGAACAGCTGACGTTCGGCGCGCAGCTCGGTGCCACCGACGCCATCGGCGGGGACGCCTGTATGCCGTCGAACAACGGGTACTTTGAGTTCCTGGAACTCGTCGTGTTCAGACAGCGCGTCGAGAGCGCTGGCCTCCGGCTGTTCGCCATCGAGAACATGCCCTGGGACTGGACGGACAAGATCAAGCTGGGCCTGCCCGGACGAGACGAGCAGATCGATAACTTTTGTAAGAGCCTCCGCAACATGGGGGCCGCGGGAATACCCGCGATTGGCTACAATTTCCGTCCACCCACGGTGACGGGCTACGGTGTTCGCACCTCCCAGAGCGCGCCCGGACGTGGCGGAGCCAAGCAGACGGCCTTCAACTACAACCTCATCAAGGACCACCCATTCGGCGACTACGGCGATATGTCCGCCGAGCAGATGTGGGACAACCTCGAGTACTTCTTGAAAGCCGTGGTCCCCGTCGCCGAGGAGGCGTGCGTGCGCATGGCCGTCCACCCCGACGACCCACCCGCCCAGTCCATAGGCGGCGTGGCGCGCATCCTGAACAGCTTCGACGGCCTCAAACGACTGACGCAGATCGTGGACAGCGAGTACAACGCTCTGGACTTCTGCCAGGGGTCCATGGCAGTTCAGCAGGGCGACCTGCACGAGGCTTTCCGCTACTTCGGCAGGCGCAACAGGATCGTGTACGTCCACTTCCGCAACGTCACCGGACGGTTCCCGAAGTTCTCGGAGTCGTTCATCGACGAGGGCTACGTGGACATGGCCGAGGCCGTCAGGGTCTACAAGGAGGTCGGATTCCACGGGCCGGTCATCGAGGACCACGTCCCTACCATGATAGGCGACGACCCGGACAAGTACCGTGCGCGCGCCCACGCGATGGGGTACACGAAGGCGCTCATCGACGCGATCTACGGGCGATAGCGCTCAGAATTCCCAATTTCACACGTCCATACCAGGAGAACGACATGGCCGGCTATCAGGCGTATTTCAATGGCGAGTGGATGCCGGAAGGCGAGGTAATGATCTCGCCGTCCGACCGCGGGTTCACAGTCGGCGACCTCGTGTTCGAGGTCGAGCGGACATTCAACGGCAGGCCGTTCCGGCTCAAGGAGCACATCAAGCGGCTGTATCGCTCCCTCACCTACGTCCGCATGGATTCGGAACTGACCGCCGACGAGATGACGGCAATCACCGAAGAGGCCGTCGAGCGGGCGAAGGCCGATCATCCCGAAGTGACAGACTTCTGGATGCGGCAGATCGTCACGCGGGGCACGGTCGACCTGTTCGACCCGCCCGACCCTACTGTCCTGGTGCAGGTGGGAGAGCAGGGTTTCTGGTACGCCGACCTCTACGACACGGGATTGCACGGAGTGATATCGAAGACCCGTGCGTACTCCCCACAAGCCCTCGACCCCAAGATCAAGCACTACAGCCGCATGAACTTCGTCCTAGCACACCAGGAGGCGCACGACGTGGAGCCCGACGCTTGGCCGATCCTGTTGGACGACCGCGGCTTCCTCGCCGAGGGCAACGGCCAGAACGTCTTCGTCGTCACCGACGGTGTAATCCGCACGCCTACGGACTACGCCGCTCTGCAAGGAGTCTCACGCGGGATGGCCATCGACCTTACTCGGCAACTCGACATCCCGCTCGTCGAGGAAGACCTCCAGCCCTACGACCTCTACACTGCAGACGAGGCGTTCTGGACGACGACGAGCATGTGCGTCATGCCGATGACGCAGGTCGACCGGCGTCCCATCGGGGACGGCAAGCCGGGACCGATGTCGCAGCGCCTCTTGGCGGCATGGAGCGAGGCCGTCGGAATCGACATCGTCGGCCAGGCGCAGGGGCATATGAGCGCGACTGCCTCGTAGGGCTTATTACTTGGCAGGGCTGTCTAGCACAGTTCCCATTTGAATATGACAGTCGAATTGAGAGGCGCGTATCCCCTCTCCCGTCGTGGGAGAGGGCTAGGGTGAGGGTGTTTTGAGTAAACTTCCATAACCAGTACTAGTCAAGAACCGCCGCCACTATCAATCGCGGCCCTGACTCTCTCAACGATTGCAGCGTAGTCCACCCTCGAAAAGTCGGTCGTGTCGATGCGGATGAGTTCTTTGCCTGCCGCTAACGGCCCATAACTCCCAAAGCGTTTCCGCAGTTCCTCAACGTGGACATCCCGACTCATCCCCGCGAGGTGTCCAACGTGCCTGTCATCCGAGTCGATGCGCTGTACGTACCGGCTGAGCGCAGTATCCGCATCGGTGTGACAATGCAGTTCGAGGACACCGAAGTCAAATCGCTCCCTAATTCTAACCAGCCACGGCAAGTCAAACTCGGATTGAAAGGTGGACTCGACGACCACTGACTGTCCGGCCTTGAGATGTGATTCAACGAGCATCCTGAGAAGCGCGAAGGTGGCCCCTCCCAACTTCTTCGACCACTCCCGGTCGCCTTCACCGACGGCGTCAAAGAGCGTCTCCTTGATCGCGTCCTTCTCAAGAACGACTACGGGCAACTCTTCCGCCAACCGCCGCGCCAAGAACGTCTTGCCGGTGCCCGGCCCGCCTGATATCAGTACCAACGTCAACTGGGTCATCCTTAGCTCTTCGCTATCTCGACCGGTGCAATTCCGCGCCTGTACCGCCGCCATGTTACCCTACCCCTCATGAGAATCGTATTCATGGGAACCCCCGACTTCGCGGTCCCGGTGCTGAGTCGCCTGATCGAAACGGGGCACGACATCGCCGCCGTCTACTCGCAGCCCGACAGGCCATCCGGCCGGGGGCGCAAGCTCGTCCCGACACCAACCAAACGGTTCGCCGAGGAACGCGGCATTGAGGTGAGGCAGCCGAAGTCGCTGCGCTCGGCGGATGAGTGCGAGGCGTTGGCGTCACTCTCCCCAGACGTAGTCGTCGTCGCGGCGTATGGCCTGTTCCTGCCGCCGGAGGTACTCAATGTCCCACCTCAGGGGTGTCTGAACATCCACCCCTCCCTCCTGCCACGCTACCGCGGTCCCTCGCCGGTCGTTTCGGCCATCCTCAACGGCGACGACGAGACGGGCGCCACCATAATGAAGCTCGACGAGAGGATGGACAGCGGGCCAATACTTGCACAGGAGCGAGTCTCCATAGCCGAAGAAGAAACGACACCTGAATTGACTCGACGACTATTCGACGTGGGCGCAGACCTCCTCGTCGATACCCTGCCCCGCTGGTCGTCCGGCGACATTCAGGCGACGCCGCAAGACGAGAGCCGGGCCACGTTCACAACCCTGGTCAAGAAAGAGGACGGCGAAATCGACTGGACTCACGACGCCGAGCGAATCTCAAGAATGGTGCGCGCATACGAGCCTTGGCCCGGAACGTTTACGAATTGGGACGGCAAGCTGCTCAAGATACTGAACGCGACATCGATGGCAGGCGACGCTCCACCCGGTCAAGTCGTTGGGCTGGATGACGGTGGCGTCGGTATCGGCACGGGAGACGGGCTGCTGGGGGTCAACAGACTCCAAATCGAGGGAAGGCGTCCGTCCGACGCTCAGGACTTCGTGCGAGGCTACCCGGATTTCGTTGGGGCGGAGCTTGGCCGTTCGAGTTGAGCTAGGTGGGGCATTCCCTGCAATCGTGACTGACAAGGAGTATCTGCGTGACAACAAACTCCAGGGGTCGCACTCACCGAAAGTAATTCACCCGATGCAAGCCTCCAGCCCTTACGTGCGCAGTGGCTTGGTGGGCGTGCTCAACCCGACCACGTCGTAGCTCAGGTCGACCAGTCTCCTGGCGGTCTCCATGTTCTTGGCGTTCGGGTTCGGTGTCTCCATCGGCCAACCGCCTTGGCGGCACTGCTTGTCCCGGTAGAGCACACTGCTCTGGCTGAAGTAGGCGCCCGAGTGGTTCGCCGCGGTGTCGGACAGCAGGCAGTGCAGTGTGGTCTGCGCCGATTCTTCGTTGCTGTCGGAGACCAGTCGGCTGAGGGGCCGCATGACGGCCATTGCGATCCGAATTGGCAGACTGCCACCGGACCCGAAGTTCGACCTGGCCCACCCGGGGTGAAGTGAGAAGGCGGTCACGCCTGTGCCGTCGAGTCGTTCGGCGAGTTCCCTTGCGTACAGGACAGTTGCCACTTTCGCTTCGGCATAGGCGGCGAAGTTGTGGAAGTCCCGGCGCTTGTAGTTGAGATCGTCGAGGTTCAAGTTCGGCCGGCTCTTGTCGCTGCCGGCGTGCACCACCGATGAGACGATTGCCATGCGTGAAGGTGCACTCGCCCGCAAGGTGTCCAGCAACAACTCTGTTAGCAGGAAGTGACCGAAGTAGCTCACGCCGATAGTCATTTCCAATCCGTCCTTCGTGTATTCGGGGCCCTTGCCCATCGACACGAGTCCGGCATTGCACGCCAGGCCGTCCAGACGGTCGTGATTTGCAGTGAACTCTGCGACGAAGTCCCGGACGGACTGAAGGTCGGCGAGGTCTAGCCGCATGACCTCGCGGCTGCCCTGCAGTCCGCTGAAGCTCCGTGCTGCCTCTTCGGCTGCATCGGTTCTCCGGCAGGCCAGCACGACGTGTCCGCCCTGCCTGACCAGCTGGCGAGTCGTTTCGAGGCCGACACCGGAGTTGGCGCCGGTCACAATGTAGGTCTTTCCGCTCAGGTCCTTCGACCGGGTCGCTTCGTCGAGCGACAGTTTCTTCCGAAGCATGGCTTTCCTCTTGGTTGAATTCGTGCCCCCGTCCGCTGGGTGGCGTCAACTATGGGATTCCCCAAAGATGCCGTCCAGCCCCGCCCCGGGCTCGGTGGGAGAATCTAACATTGCATTACGCCCCGGCCTAATGGGACTCCTACCCCTCCAGCCGGAACCTTAGCGCGCAAGTTCTTGAATTTATCAAGTCTGGTGGAGCAGAGGCGTGGTCGGAATCCATCGGGGACGTGTCAGTTTCATTTCTCAAACTGAACTCAATTCGACCAATTTGCTCATAGTGTTGAAATTCCTTGAGGTAGAGATTACTTTGAGTTGCTTCTCAAAGAAGTTGTTTGTGAATTTGGAATCACTGTGCTTTGTGTTGTAAAGAGTGTACAGGGTGTCATCAATAAGTTGCACCGTATCAGGTGAAAAATCAGTGAGCAAGAACTTTTCTCGTTGCTCTCTGCTTGGACACTTGTGAAAAAGTGAGAAATAAACTCTTGTGTTGTCGACATTGGCAAAGGGATTTTGCTCAAAAATCACTTTGAATTGCTCTGCAGTCCTGGCTATGGCAGAAATATTAGCGCCTATTCTCTCTCTTATTGCATCGTGCACAAGCGTCTCGATTTCTGCGTGTTTCAGTTCTGACTTGGCAATTACATTTCCAGTTTGAATATAAGTTTGTACGTCTCTCAAACCAGCCTCAGATAGTATGGTGCGAAGGGTTGCCATGGGGACTTTGTTTCTGCCATAAGGCATGACACCGCGCAATAGAACAACATAAGTTCTCATAAGGTTCTCCATTCCCCTAAGCTGGCCGTAACCTTCTCGAAACCCAAGAATGAGACGCTCCCGTCGTCGAGATGCGTCATGACATGCATGAAGTTGCCCGTGCCGATCAGACCCTTCTTCACGTGTGCTTGGGTCAGCTTTATACCGTCCCTCGCCTCGTCAGCCTGAACCGCAACGCGAAGGTTCCTGATTTTATCAAGTCCGGCGGCCCGGATGGTACCAGCGCCGAGCCTGCAGCGCATTCGTTCACGTCGAAGACAGAGTCTCACTAACCCTCTCGGATACTCCATTTGCTGGCATACGTCACCAGCCCCAACTTGCGGGCAACCGCAAGTGAGGCCTCGTTGGACCACGACGTGCTGTACAGCGGAAGACGCCCCGAGGCTCGAATCGCCACTGCCCACCCTGCCGCAACTCGCGGACCGAGTCCACGCCCACGAAACGCTGGTGCCGTTTCCAGACCGGCTTCCGCCGCTGCGTCGGAGCGCCACGCGCTAAAGCAGGCGCTTACGGCATATCCTCCCTCGACAACCGCAACGATCGGCGTTCGAGATGGGATCTCGCTCGCAGTCCACCCAGTGAAATGGTGGTCAAGCGACTCTATGTCCTCAATGAAGACCGTACCGGCAGGTTGGGCAAGTTCCTCCGGGAACGTGAATGACGGCCCTGAGTCAACCTCGCCTCGAAGCAGCGACATATACCGTTCGGCGTGCAGGGGAGCATCTCGAAAGTCGGAAACCGGCGGCTCTTCCCGAGCAAGGCCGTCAAGTTCATCAGCGATATTCTGTGGCACGTCCACCCGCACAGCCCACGCACAGCTTTCCTTTCCTCGAACGAGACGAAATAGTGGCCCCAGCCATGGTTCCTGGCTGCTCGTTCCGCCGATGCGACCGTCGGTCGTAAGCACGAACTGATTCCGCAGCTCGAAATCGGGTAAGTTCACCGTAGAATGCACAGGGAACTCCGCACTACTTCAGCAACCTAGTGGCAAGCTCTACGAAGTCGTCCACGATGATGTCGGGCTGGTACTCCGAGACTTCCGTGGGAAGTCCGTACCTGTCGACATAGGCCGCTCTGAAACCGCATGCTTGGGCCCCCAAAATATCGAACGAGTGCGCGGCAACCATCATGATCTCACCCGGCTCGCATCCCAGCCGCTGTACGGCTTTCCGGTAGATCCCGGGCGAAGGCTTGAATGCGCCAACCTGGTCCACCGATATGATGGCGTCGAACGTTATCGGGACGTTGTTGTGGAGCAACTCTTCCAGATACCACTGTTCCCCATTCGAGAGTGCCACCAGCTTGTATCTCTGCCCCAGCGCCCGCAATCCCTGAATGGCGTCATCGAAAGGCTGCAGCCCCTTGTATGCCTCCATGAACTCCCGTACCGCTTCGTCGGTGTAGCCAACGTTGTGCTTCCTCAGGCAGTAAACGAACGCCCGGCGGCAGGTCTCAAGGTAGCCGCTGTGTCCCAGCATCAACAGGTTGTCCTGGTACTGCTCGATGCGCTGCCGGTCCCGCCAATCGGCGTAGAACGTCTCGCCCGACATCCGTGATCCTTGCTCCGCCAGGAAGTCCCCAACCGGACCGGTCAGACTGCCCCTGAGGTCCATCACGGTGCCGAAGATGTCGAATGCAAGGTACTTCACCCCTGCAAAACGTCCGTCAGCCATGTGATAGTCCTCCTGAGGAAACGCTTCCGTTCACCCTGATGAGAGCCTGTCGAAGGATCGTGGCGCTGTTCATGGTTCTAGACCGGCTTACCATGTTTTCTGGAGCACTCCCCTATGCTTCCTCCCATGCCGGCGAGGGCCGGAGGAAGCCACGCAGGGCCAGGCTGACAGGCAAGATGGTAGCGGCGAGCAGGCCCATGAGAGCCATGCTTGCCCGGATGCTGAAAACGTCCGCAACGCGGCCAAAAGCAAGTGGGGCCGCGAACGAGCCGATCTCATTGGTGGTGTAGAAGAAACCGTACATGCGGGAGCGACGCGCCTGTGGCACGAAGCTTGCAACCGTGGCGTAGAGCGACGACGATGTGCCGTTCAGGCCGATGCCGAGCAGCACCATGAGCGGTGCCATCGTCACCATCGGCGCGTAGATCGTCGCGACCAGGAATATCGCGGCCGACGCCTTGGTAACCCACACGATGCTGATGAGGCCATGACGTTCGCTGAACCAACCGCACAAGTACTTGCCGAATGCTCCTCCGGCGAGCAGCAGGATGAGCATGATGAATATCTCAGTGCTCTCCATCCCCCGGTCATCCAGGATGAAGGGCACGAATGTGAGAGCAGCCGCGCGGATCGCGGAGTCGATGAACCCCACGACGCTGAGAATCTTGAATCCGGTGATCTGTTTGTCGGTACCGTCGTAGGCGTCGGCTCGCTTCGATTCCACCGGCTCCGGTCTGTCGATTTCGACGCTTCTGCGAATGAACATCAACGCGAGGAAGAAGGTGATCGCTCCGATGCCGATGACGAGCATAGTCCCGCGCCAGCCGTAGGACACGGCAACGACCAGGGCGAACGCGGGTGCTGCCATCTTGCCGAGATCCCCCGCGAAGTTTACGGTGCCGACTGCCGTTGCTCGGGCCCTACTGTCGTAGGCGCGGGAGACGATGCCTGACGCCAGCGGGTGCTGGGTGCCACCGCCAAGTCCGCCGAGAAGCGTGAACGCCAGTAGCAGAACGAAGCTCGGCGCAAGGGCCATGCCGATGAGTCCCACGGCGACCCACAGGTTTCCTCCCACGAGTAGCCAGAACTCCCCGACCCTGTCGGCCATGAAGCCCACAGGCACCTGCAGGACGGCCGACGCCGCGGCGTACAACGACTTGAGCATGGCCACTTCCGTGAAGGTCAGGTCAAGGTCGTCCTTGATGAGTGGAAGCAGTGGAGCATACAGGGCGAAGAACAGATCGCTCCACACGTGTGTCGCCGAAGCGAAGAGGAGCGTGCGGCGCGCCTGAGGAGCCCGCGTCCAGAACCTCAGAGGGTTAATCATGGAGAGTTACGGAAGGCCTCACTCAAGGGATCTGCCATGGAATGAGCGTTCGACCTGACCGAAGCGAAGCACAGGTCACCGAATGCGGCCCATGAGGTCGGCGGGAGTGTGCGGTCCGACATCGGCAACGAGATCGCCTGCCGGGCCCCACCTGTCCCACATGTTCCAGAGCAGTACGCCTCGCACGCGGGTACCCTCCAGGTAATAGACGACACCTTCCTTGAACTCGTCCTTCCAATCGGCGACGGTCTCCATGCCCGAGTCGATGTGTCCCATCACCTCGTAGCCCAGATCGAACATGTCCGACCAGAAGTACGGCACGTTGCTGAAAGGTTCTCCCGCCCCGGCCATCGCCTTGCCAGCGGCCGCCCCCATAGTGTTGGCGCTGTCCTCGTGCTCGACGCGAATCCTTCGCTCCAGCACGTCGTTGCAGTAGTTGGCGACGTCGCCCGCGGCGTAGACATCAGGGTGACACGCATTGAGGTTCCCGTCGACCGATATGCCGTCATCCACGTTCAGTCCGGCCTTCCGGGCAAGCTCGACGTTCGGCTCGATGCCCAGGCCGGCGACGACGCCATCGACGACGATTTCCCGCGAGTCCGACGAGTCGTTGGACGTTACCGTGACCGTCACGCGGTCTCCCCGCGTCTCGACATTGGAGACGACGTGCCCGGACAGCACCTTCACACCGTGCTCGCGGTAGTAGTCGTTGAGGAAGGAACTCAGATCGGCGGGGTAGATGCTGCTGCCTATCGATGGTTCGGGAAAAACCATCGTGACGCGCTTGTCATTGTGCGAGAGAGAGGCCACGATCTCGGAGCCGATGAAGCCGCCGCCGATCACCAGGAATTCGTCCCCGCTGTCGGCCAGCGCCCGCAGACGGCGATAGTCGTCCACCGTCCGGAAGTAGATGACGCTGTCTCCTCCGAACGGCAATCGTCTCGGCGATCCACCGGTCGCAAGGAGGAGCTTGTCGAACGTGTAGCTGGCTCCTTGGTCGTCGGTTACGGACTTGCCATCGAGGTCAAGGCCCTCAATCCGGCGACCAAGGTGAAGATCGACCCCGTCACGGTTCGTGTCGCGCTGGATGTCGTCCAGCGACTTCTCGTGCCATAACCCTTTCGAGAGATGGGGCCGGTTGTACGGGACCTCGCTTTCGTCTCCGAACAGGGCTATAGAGCCGTCCGTGTCTACCTCCCGGATTCCCCCGATGGCGGCGTCCCCCGTCATGCCTCCGCCGACTATCACGTACTTATAGTGCATGGCCTCCCTCTTGCCGCGACGCCCATCATGGATGAGATTGCAGCTCTACGCCCTTGCCTCTTCGAGCTCTTTCTGCTGCTCGACGGCCCTATCGACAAGGTGCGTCGGCACTTCCTGGTATCGGTCGAACCGCATGGTAAAAGTGCCCCGGCCCTGGGTCTGCGAGCGAAGATCGGTGGCGTAGCGCATCATCTCGGCCTGCGGCGCCTCAACCTCGATAGTCGTAAACCCATTTCCTTCGGGATTCATTCCCAGGATGCGCGCGCGCTTGCTGTTGAGGTCGCCCATGACGTCTCCCGTATCGCCGTCCGGTACGAGGATCTGGGCGTACATGATCGGCTCCAACAGCTGCGGGGTAGCCTGATTGATGCCGTCGGAGAAGGCGTTGCTGCCCGCGATCTCGAACGACACGCCGGACGAGTCGACCGGGTGGAAGCTGCCGTCGTACAGCGTCGCCTTAACGTCCACGACAGGGAACCCGCCGATGACACCGGAGTCGAGGGCCTTCACGCATCCCTTCTGCACAGACGGGATGTACTCCCTCGGCACCGCTCCTCCCACCACTCTCTCGTCGAACTCGAAGCCCGAACCGCGCGGCAGGGGCTGTATCTCAAGGTAGACCTCTGCGAACTGGCCATGCCCTCCGCTCTGCTTCTTATGGCGATAGTGAGAGTTCGACTGCCGGCTGATGGTCTCCTTGTACGGGACCTTGGGGGTCATCAGAAGGATTTCGACGCCGAACTTGCGCTTCATCTTTTCGACCGCAACGTCTACGTGAACGTCGCCAAGTCCGCCGAGCAGAAGCTCCGCGGTGTTCGGCTCACGGGTCACGCTCAGACTGGGGTCCTCCTCGGCCATGCGGGAGATGGCGTTCGTCAGCTTGTCCACGTCGGCCTTCGACTTGGGGAATGCGGCCATCGAGAATACGGGCGGAGGGAATTCCAGGGCGGGTAGCGTGATCGCATCGGATTTGTCGGATAGGGTGTCTCCGGTGAGAGCGGAGTTCAGCTTGGCGAGCGCGCCGATGTCACCGGCTGCCAGCTCATCGACTCCCTCCTGTTCCTTGCCTCGAATGGTGTACGCCGTGCCGGTGCGTTCATTCTCGTTTCGGCTGGCGTTCCACACCTGAGAATCGCTCTTGAGAGTCCCGCTGAAGACCTTGAAGTACGAGAGCTTGCCCACGAACGGGTCGGCGGAGGTCTTGAATACCTGCGCGGCGAGCGGGCCGGAGCTGTCCGCAGCCAGTTCGATGTCCTCCTCGCCCCTTTGAGCCATGTGGGCTGGACGGTCGGCTGGAGACGGCAGTAATCCGACAATTGAGTCGAGCAGCTCGTCGACACCAACCCCGTTGAGCGCGGAGGTTGCCAGCACGGGGATGAACGTCCCTTCGGACATTCCCGCCTTGATGCCGGCGTAGATTTCCTCCTGCGTCAGTTCCTCACCCTCGAGGTACTTGTCCGCCAACTCCTCGTCGGACTCCGCCGCGGCCTCGATGATTCTTTCGCGGGCCTCCTCGGCCTCATCTGCGAGGTCGTCGGGAACGTCGGCATTCGGGTCGAGCAGGTTCACAACACCGCTGAAGTCGGCCTCGGAGCCTATCGGAAGCTGGACGGGCACGCACTCACGCCCGAATGCCTCGACGAGCGCCTCCATGACACGGTCGAAGTCGGAGTTCTCCCTGTCCAGCTTGCTCACGACGATCAGCTTGGGCAGGTCTCCGGCCATCTGCCACATCTGGATGGTGCCGACCTCAACTCCTGACGGGGCCGAGACCAGCACAAGGGCGGCGTCGGCGGCGCGGAGGGCCGAGGCGACCTCGCCCCTGTAGTCGGCATAGCCGGGACTGTCGATCAGGTTGATCTTGTAGTCCTTATGGATCACCGGAAGGATCGACGTCTGAACGCTGTTCTGGCGCTTGTGCTCTTCCGGCTCGTAGTCGGAGGTGGTCGTCTCGTCCTCGACGCGGCCCAGCCGGGTCGTCGCCTTGGTCGCGAAGAGCGCGGATTCGGAGAGAATGGTCTTGCCCGCACCGCTGTGGGATAGAAGCACAACGTTGCGCAAGTGGTCGGTGTCGTAGGTCGCCATTCCGATCTCCTCTCCGGGTGTTGGATAGATGCGACTGCCAATTGTAGTGAATCAGAGGGGTTCTCCGCAACGGACGCCTTTGCACAACCGCTATCCTCAATCCCGTCTATGACCAAAGGTCAGCCCTAGAGTGAAAACATCACCGTCATTCCTGCGAAGGCAGGAATCCATCTTCGGTGTCTCGCCGTCAGTCCTTCGAGAAACACAGAGAC
>JAPPDQ010000246.1 GCA_028875495.1 Chloroflexota bacterium | reverse complement strand
CACCACCGCCACATCGTCAATATCCGGGGCAACAGCTACCGGATGCGAAAACATCAGCACTGGTTGCCGAAAGCGTCCGAGCAGCGGGGCGGGGGTACCACCGGATGAGGGCCGGTCGCGCGGCTTCGACGCGCGTTTCCGGCCGGACTCCACTCGCTCCGCTCGCTGCGTCCAGCCCGTAACGCGTGGGCGACATCAATGGAAAATGTCCGCTGAGTCCGAAACGTCTCTCCCTAATGGAGTGCGCCTATATGGACGTCCCCAGCGTATATACAGGGAAGGGCATTCGCTACAGGGGCGAGCAAGTCCGCCTGAAGCCGGGCAAGAGCGCCAGGAGGGTTGAGTAGGGACATGGGACGCACGACTGCATACTCGCGTCGAATCGCGCGTCACTCTCGCGTTCGCCGAAACCTGAGTGGAACGGCGGAACGGCCTCGTTTGGCGGTCTTCCGCAGCTTGAACCACATCTACGCACAGGTCATCGACGACGTTGCGGGTGTCACGGTTGCCGCCGCCGGAAGCACGGAGTCCGACATTCGCTCGCAGGTCGATGGTAAGCGCAAGGCCGACGTATCGGCCCTGGTCGGTACGCTCGTCGCGCAGCGCGCGGCGGAAAAGGGTATCGGATCGGTCGTCTTCGACCGGGGCGGCTACAAGTATCATGGACGGGTAAAGGCGCTGGCAGATGCCGCGCGCAAGGGAGGTCTTTCTTTCTAGCATGGTCAGCAGGGGCCGACGTTCAGACAGATTTGAAGAAGAAGACTCGGACGGCATTCAGAGCCGTACGGTCAACATATCCCGCGTTTCCAAGACCGTCAAAGGCGGACGCAACCTGAGCTTCAGCGCCGTGGTCGTCGTCGGAGACGGCAACGGCAGTGTGGGCATCGGGCAGGGTAAGGCCGGCGCAGTGCCGGATGCCATCCGAAAAGGGGAGACGAGGGCGAGGAGCAGCATGGTGCAAGTGCCCCTCAGTGGTAGCACCATACCCCACGACATCATCTCGCGTTATGGCGCGTCCGAGGTCATGATGCGGCCCGCGAGGCCCGGCACGGGCGTCATCGCGGGTGGGGCCGTTCGCGCCGTCGTCGAGTTGGCAGGTGTCAAGGATATCGTCACCAAGGCCCGCCGAAGCACCAATCCGATTAACACCGTCAAGGCGGCCTTTCAAGGGCTCCAGATGCTCAAGGAACCGAAGGCCGAGATGGAGAAGCGCCAGCAGCTGATCGAGGCCCCGCCGCAGCCGAGGAGACGTGACCGGCAGCGCCGACGTCCGCCCCGGCTCGAGCCTCGACCCAGGACCCCGGAAGGCGAAAGGCAATAACGTACTGACCGGTACGCAATATACACCATGTCAAAAATAGCAATAACCTGGAAGAAGAGCGACATCGGCTATCCGAAGAACCAGCGACGCACGATTGCGGCACTCGGCCTGCGCCGGCTCAATCGGACCGTCGAGCATGAGGACACACCCGCCATTCGCGGCATGATCTTCAAAGTTCGCCATCTGGTCGAAGTAAAGGAAATCGCCTAGCGAGCAATGCTCGCTACTCAATACGGAATTTAGAACTATGCAGCAACACCAGCTACGCCCGCCGAAGGGCGCAAAGAAGGATCGAAGGCGCAAGGGCCGTGGAGACGGCAGCGGACGGGGCACGTACTCCGGACGTGGCATCAAGGGGCAAAACTCCCGCAGCGGCGGGGGCGTTCGTCCCGGCTTTGAGGGAGGCCAGCAGCGTCTCATCAAGGGTATGCCGATGCTCCGCGGCTTCACCAATATCTTCCGCACGGAATACACTGTCGTGAACGTCGACACACTCGCAGCGCTTGCCGGCGGCGACGAGATCACGCCGGAGAGCCTCGTCGAGGCCGGAGTCATCAAGAATCTGAAGAAACCGATCAAGGTACTCGGCGACGGCGAGATAAGCGTCGCCGTGAATGTTGCCGCTCACAGGTTTTCCCGCTCAGCTAGAGAGAAAATCGAAGCGGCGGGTGGAAGTATTCGGGAGGTAGCCTAGTGCGCCAGTCCCAGGCGGGCAGAGCGACCCAGGATGTAGGCAATCCGCAGCTCATCGAGGCCATGATCGAGGCCATGCGTATCCCGGATCTTCGGGCGAAGATCCTGTTTACTCTGGCAATGTTGGTCGTGTTCCGGTTCGTCGCCCACGTCCCAATTCCGGGCGTCGACGTGCAGGCGCTTTCCCAGGCGTTCGCGCAGAACGCCCTGTTGCCGTTCCTCGATCTCTTCAGTGGGGGCGCGCTTTCCAATTTGAGCATCGCGGCCCTTGGCGTCTATCCCTACATCACCTCCTCAATCGTGATGCAGATTCTCACGCCCGTCATCCCGCAGCTCAAGGCTCTATCCCAGGAAGGCGAGTTCGGACGGCAGCGAATCAACCAGTACACCCACTATATGGCCGTCCCGATCGCGCTCTTCCAGGGATTCGGTCAGTTGAGCCTTCTTCAGCAGTCCAATGTGCTCCCGGGAGTCAGTCTCGGACTGAACATCACGACCCTTACGATGATCGCGTCCATGGTCGCGGGCACCATGTTCCTTGTGTGGCTCGGCGAACTGATCACCGAGAAGGGAATTGGCAATGGGGTGTCGCTCATAATCTTCGGCGGCATCGTTGCAGGGTTCCCTCAGATGATCGGCCAGGGATTCCTTGAAAGTGACGAAGGTGCCGGCCTTCTCATGCTGGTGATTCTCGGTTTTGCCACGATCTACACGATCGTTCTGTTCAACGAGGCCCAGCGGCGGATTCCCGTCCAGTATGGCCGGAGTGTCTTCCGCGGAGGCCGGATGCAGAGACAGAGCGGCTCCACCTTCCTGCCCCTCCGTGTCAATTCCGCGGGCATGATTCCGCTCATCTTCTCATTCTCGATTATCATCCTGCCGGTCACCGTGGCGAGCTACTTCCGCGACCCGCTGAGCACCAGCATTATCGTACGGGGCATTCAGTCCTTCGCCGACGCGATGGACCCAACCCGCTTCCCGTACTGGGTTGCGGTGTTCTTCCTGACACTTGGGTTCACATTCTTCTATACCCTCGTCATTTTCCAGCAGCAAAACCTTGCCGAGAACCTGCAGAAGAACGGAGGGTTCATCCCCGGCATCAGACCTGGACAGCCCACCCAGGAATACCTCAACCGCGTAATCATTCGGATTACGTGGGGTGGCGCGCTCTTCCTGGCAACCGTCGCTGTCCTCCCGTTCGTATTCCAGATCATCACAGATGTCCGTGCCCTCACCCTGAGCAGCACCAGTCTGCTCATCATGGTCGGCGTGGCCCTCGATACCATGCGCCAGCTGGAAGCACAGCTTCTCATGCGCAACTATGAAGGATTCTTGAGATAGGGAGGAGAGACGGACGACGTACTGCGGAGGAGGGAGACGTTCGGAGGATAGACCGGCCCGGTACGCGCGACGTTGGATAGCTGGACTGTGAAAGTCGTACTGCTGGGACCGCCTGGGGCCGGAAAGGGCACGCAGGCAGCGCGGATTGCCGAATACCTGAATGTGCCGTCGGTGGCATCCGGAGACCTGTTCCGAGACCACCAGAAGCGCGACACGGAGTTGGGGCGGCTCGCGCGCTCGTACATGCAGCGAGGCGTCTTGGTCCCCGACGAGGTGACCATCAGCATGGTCACGGAGTGGATCGAGACCGAGGCTGGAGACGGGGGCTTCCTGCTCGATGGGTTCCCTCGTACGCTCGGCCAGGCCGAAGCCCTCGATGGAGCGCTCTCGGACGCAGACGGCCTCGACCGTGTCTTGTACATCCGTGTAGCGAATGGCGAACTCGTACGCAGGCTCACCGGAAGACTCGTCTGTCGCGAATGTGGAATAACCTTTCACAGGGTTTCGAATCCGCCCCCGGCGGACGGCGCGTGTGGGGACTGCGACGGAGGAGAACTGTATGAAAGGGAGGACGACCGGCCGGAGGCGGTGGGCAAGCGCCTGGAAGTGTACTTCTCAGAGACCGCTCCGCTGATCGACTACTACCGGGAGGCGGGAATCTTGCGCGAGGTGGACGGTGAGCAGTCTATAGAGGATGTCGGTCAGGAGTTAGTCGAAAAATTAGGTGGCGCATCGTAGATTTGTGTGGGTCCTTCCAAGGGTGGTCGGAATCCCCTGTGCTATCATAGTTAGGTTGTTGGATTCGCGAATCAGATAGAGGAGTAATCATCAAACAGACGGCAACAGTGGGAATGTCGAGAGCGAACGGCATCACGATCAAGTCCACGCGAGAGTTGGACTACATGCGTGAGGCCGGTCGCATCGCGTCTCAAACGAAGGCGGTCCTGAAAGACGCGATCCGGCCGGGAGTCACATCCCGGGAGTTGGACGCCATCGCCGAGCGGGAGATCCGCTCGCTGGGGGCCGTCCCTGCATTCAAGGGACTGTACGGCTTTCCCGCAACGATCTGCTCTTCGTTCAACGAAGAGATCGTTCATGGCATACCGTCAAGACGGAGATTGGAAGAAGGGGACATCATAAGTATAGACCTCGGAGCCGTCGTAGGTGGGTTCTACAGCGATACGGCGTTCACGGTGGGTGTGGGCCGAATAGACGAGGACTCGCAGCGGCTGATCTACGCTACCGAAGAGTCGCTCCGCCTGGCGGTGGAGCAGACGAGAGCCGGACATCGAGTCGGCGATATCGGTGCCGCCGTGCAGACGTATGCCGAGGGTCTCGGCTACGGCGTCGTTCGACAGTACGTCGGTCACGGCATCGGACGTTCGCTGCACGAAGACCCAAGCGTGCCGAACTACGGTACGCCCGGTCGTGGCGCCCAGCTCCGTGTCGGTATGACGATCGCCATCGAGCCGATGCTCAACTTGGGTACGTGGGATACGAGAGTCTTGGACGACGGATGGACCGTGGTGACCGCCGACGGCAGTCGCTCGGGCCACTTCGAGGATACCGTAGCGGTGACGGAGAACGGGCCCGAAGTCCTGACAGCATAGAGGGGACATGCCGAAGAAAAATCAGAGTGGAGGGAAGAAAGAGGCGATAGCGGTCGAGGGCCGCGTCACCGAGTCGCTTCGCAACGCGACGTTCCGCGTCGAGCTTGCGAATGGACACGAGGTGATGGCCTATCTGTCCGGCAAGATCAAGATGAACTACATCCGCGTCCTGCCCGGTGACCGCGTGCTGGTGGAACTCTCGCCCTACGACTTGGGGAGGGGACGGATCACCTACCGCTTCGCCAATTGAACCCCGGAACGGTTTCACAAGCTGCAGCGGATGCGGCAGCGCCCGTCGCTTGGAGGACAGGGCGCGTGGTCTTCGTGACGCGCGGACAGGAAAGACAATTATGAAAGTATCCACATCGGTCAAGAAAAGGTGCGCCAACTGTCGGGTCATCCGACGGCGCAGAAAAGTGATGATAATTTGCAGCAACCTGCGTTGTAAGCAGCGGCAGGGCTAGGAGACGAATATGGCGATCGTATCTGGAGTAAACATTCCCGACAACAAGCGCGTCGAAATATCCCTCACGCGCATCTACGGCATCGGACGCTGGCAGGCCAAGGATGTCGCGGCCAAGGCCGGCGTCGAGGGCAATCCTAGGGTCTCCGACCTGACCGAGTCCGAGCTTACGCGCATACGAGAGATCGTCGACCGCGAAAAGCTGGTCGAGGGTGATCTTCGACGCGAGGTCACCAGCAACATACGCCGACTCATTGACATCGGCACGTATCGAGGCAACCGCCACCGGCGGGGGCTTCCCGTCCGCGGCCAGCGCACCCATACGAACGCGCGCTCCAAGCGCGGGCGCCGGGTGCCGGTAGCCGGCAAACGACAGGTCGCCAAGAAGTAATCACACAGCCGCGTTATTCAACGATTCGAGAGGAGCAATATGCCGAGAGCGCCGAGAACACGAAGAAGGGAACGAAAGTCTGTCCCAGTGGGTCGGGCCTACGTCCAGTCGACCTATAACAACACCATCATCACCCTGACGGATCCCCAGGGCACCGTGATCGCTTGGAGTAGCGCCGGATCGCTGGGAATGTTCCGCGGCTCCCGCAAGTCGACGGCATTCGCCGCACAGCGGGCTGGAGAGGATGTCGCCCGCAAGGGCACGGAGCACGGAATCCGGCAGGTTGAGGCTTTTATTCGAGGTCCCGGTGCCGGACGTGAGGCCGCCGTAAGGGCGCTGACCGCAGCCGGTATCCTCGTCACGAGCATTCGAGATGTTACGCCCATCCCTCACAACGGATGCAGGCCCCGCAAGCGCAGACGCGTATAGAAGACGGTCTAGACCACCGTCCCAACGATACGGAAACGTAAGGAGAAACGGACAGACACACATGGCACGAAACACCGAAGCTGTATGCCGCCAGTGCCGACGCATTGGAGAAAAGCTCTTCCTAAAGGGCGACCGCTGCTACTCCCCAAAGTGCGGAGTCGAGCGACGCCGTCGCCCGCCCGGAGACCAGGGCACTCGCCGCCCTCGGCGGCCCACCGACTGGGCGCTCCAACTGCGTGAAAAGCAAAAGGCGCGATTCACTTACGGCGTCCTCGAGAGACAGTTCAAGAAGTACTTCGCCGATGCCCGCGAGAGCCAGGGCGTAACGGGCGACGTGCTGCTCCAACTGCTGGAACGACGGCTCGATAACGTCGTCTATCGCCTGTCGTTCGTCGACTCGCGACCACAGGCCCGACAGATCGTCAACCACGGCCATTTCAACGTAAACGGACGGAAAGTCAGCATCCCGTCATTCCGGGTTCGCCCCGGCGACGTCATAACCTGGCGCAGGGTTACAGACGACACAACCCCCGGATTCGTCGAGGCCCTCACGGACGGCCTTCCGAAACGGCCGGTCCCGAGTTGGCTCAAGCTCGAACCCGCCGCGCTTACGGGCGAAGTGCTGTCCATGCCCGAGCCGTCGGAAATCGACACCGGCATAGACGTGAGGCTTATCGTGGAGTTCTACTCCAGGTAGTCCGACTCAGGACGCCTGCCGGACCGAGAACAAACGCTCGGTGACGAACGAGAGGAGTAACTGCGACAAATGATAGATTTCCACACCTTCGCCGCCCCGGAGACGATGATCGAAGAGCCGGAGCCGGAACCCGTTCCGCTTATCACGGTCGATACCGAGGATGATCGGTATGGCAAGTTTGTCATCGAACCGTTGCCGCAGGGCTACGGCATGACACTCGGCAACCCCCTCAGGCGTGTCCTCTATAGCTCGCTGAACGGAGCCGCCGTCACGTCGGTCAAGATCGAGGGAGTCCTCCACGAGTACGCGACGATAGACCACGTCAAGGAGCAGGTGTCTGACATCCTCCTGAACATCAAGGGCGTCCGGCTGCGTTCGCAGGTCGACCGCCCTGGCAAGCTTCGCCTCGAAGTCGCCGGACAGGGCGAAGTCTCCGCGGGTGACATCATGGCCTCCTCCGATTTCGAGGTCGTAAACCCCGAGTGGCACATAGCTACCCTCGACTCCGACGAGGCTCGCCTATCGATTGAACTGAACGTCGAGCGAGGCATCGGATACGCCGAGGCCTCGGAGGGCGACGGCGTGCCCATCGGCGTCCTGCCGGTTGACGCCATATTCACCCCCGTTCGCAAGGTGAACTACAACATCGAGGACACCCGCGTCGGACAGCGCACGAATCTCGAACGCCTCATCATCGAAATATGGACGGACGGCTCCATCTCGCCGTTGGAAGCTCTCCGCGATGCGGGGAACGTCTTGGTCGAGAAATTCTTCCTGTTCGCCAACGCGCAGAAGGGCGCCGCCGACGGCCAGTTGACCACTCCTGTCGTGCTGACGCTCACGCCCGAGCAGTACAACACGCCTGTGGAGAAGCTCGACCTCTCCTCCCGGACGCTCAACTGCCTCAAGCGCGCGAGCATCGACAAGGTCGGGCAGGTCCTTGAGATGAACAAGTCGGAACTGCTGCAGATCAGAAACTTCGGCGAGAAGTCGCTGAGCGAGCTCTACGAGCGGCTGCGCACCTTCGACCTCCTGCCCCCGGAGCTCGACCCCGACATCCAGGAGGCGCAGGAAGAAGCATCGGATGCAGATGAGTCGGAGACCGCTGACACGGAAAGCTAGGGAGAAACGACCGTGAGACACAAAGTTGCAGGACGCAAGCTCGGTCGCGGCACCGCCCACCGCATGTTGATGCTGCGGGGCCTCGTTACCGATCTGTTGCGTCACGAGTCCATACAGACAACCGAGCCGAAGGCCAAGGAGGCCAAACGCCTCGCCGAGAAGGTCATCACGCGCGCCAAGAAGGGCACGCTCCATCAGAGGCGTCTGGCGGCCTCCTTCCTCACCGACGAAAAGGTCGTCGCCAAGCTCTTCGACGAGATCGGGCCCCGGTTCGACGAACGCCCCGGCGGCTACACGCGCATCATCAAGATGGGCCCCCGCAAGGGAGACGCATCCCCGATGGCGCGTTTGGAGTTGGTGGAGTAGGGCCGGGCACGGCTTGCGTGGTGCGTAGGCAGTACATTGAGGTACGCACTCATCGTCGAGTATGACGGGACCCGATACAGCGGATTCCAATATCAAAAGAACACAAAAACGGTACAGGAGGAGATCGAGACAGCTATAGCACGATTCACCGGCGAGATCGTCCGAATCAAGGCAGCGGGACGCACCGACGCGGGTGTCCACGCCACCGGACAGGTAGTCACCTTCGATTCGGAAGCCGGCCATCCAACCGAAGTCGTCGTCCGAGCACTTAACAGCCACCTGCCGGACGATATTGCGGTGAAGGAGGCCCATCGAGTCGCCGACACCTTCGACCCACGACGGTGCGCCACCGCAAGGACGTACGTCTACACCATCGAATGCGGCGATACGCGGTCGCCGAACCGCAGACGCACGACCTTCTATCTGGGACGAACTCTCGATGTTGGTCGGATGATCGCCGCAGCCGCGGAGTTCAAGGGGGTGCACGACTTCGCCCGGTTCTCGGGACCCCTCGAACGACCCGACGCAAGCACTGTCCGCGAAATACTCGCCATCGACATAAGGCAGGATGCCGAGACCGTACGAATCGAGGTAACTGGAAACGCCTTCCTACCGCATCAAGTGCGACGAATGGCTGGAGCCTTGGTGGACGTAGGACTGAGAAAGCTGACAATTCAGGACATACAAGGGCTATTCACAGGGCCCGTCGCCGGAGTCGTGGCTCGCGCTCTGCCCCCGCAAGGGCTTTGCCTCGTTAGCGTCCAATACGAGAATTTACAAAAATCTGGTAAGCTGTCTGAAGGAAAATAACTATGGCAACGGCAACCAATCCAAACGCAGCACCCGAGTGGCACGTCGTCGATGCCGAGGGCAAGACCCTCGGTCGCGTTAGCTCGGAAATATCAACCTTGCTGATGGGCAAGCACAAGCCGACATATCTGCCGTACCTCCACAGCGGCGACTTCGTGGTCGTCGTGAACGCCGAGAAGATCGTGGTCACCGGCAGGAAACTCGAACAGAAGATGTACTACCGCTACAGCGGCTACCACGGTGGCCTCAGGGAGCAGAATCTGGGGACGCTGTTGGAGAAAAGACCCGGAGAAGCCATCACCCACGCCGTCAAGGGAATGCTTCCCAAGAGCAGGCTCGGAAAGCAGATGATC
This sequence comes from Chloroflexota bacterium, assembly GCA_028875495.1. Taxonomy (GTDB): domain Bacteria; phylum Chloroflexota; class Dehalococcoidia; order Lucifugimonadales; family VXLM01; genus VXLM01. The sequence goes on along the minus strand of JAPPDQ010000246.1, from coordinate 3,109 downwards.
CGTCGCCTCAAGGTATACCCCGGCCCGGATCACCCCCACCAGGCACAAATCAACGCGAACAAGTAGGACCCCTAACGGTATATCCCCGCCAAGAATCCAGGTAGTGACAGGTTTCAAACCTGCCTCTACAACCCGAGGAAGGTCCCTCACAGGAGGACAACACAGGTGGTATCACAGCAGTATTACTATGGGACGGGGCGTCGAAAGAGCTCCGTCGCGCGTGTCCGGCTCTACGTGGAGCGCGGCCCGATAGTCGTCAACGGCAAACCCATGGAAGAGACCTATGGGTGGAAGTCGTGGCAGGACATCATCAACTCTCCATTGGAGGCCACGGACACTTTGGGCCAGGTAAGAGTCGTGGCAAAAGTGTCCGGCGGCGGGGTCGTCAGCCAGTCCGGCGCCCTCAAGCACGGCATCTCCCGCGCCCTGCTGGAGATGGACCCGTCCCTTCGCGCCACCCTCAAGCGAGGCGGCTTCCTGACCCGCGACGCCCGCGAGAAGGAACGCAAGAAGTACGGTCTTCAGCGCGCCCGCAAGAAGGAGCAGTTCTCCAAGCGGTAGTGTTCATGTCCGCCTGACGCTTTGGCGGTACACAGGAAACCAAAGAGGCCCGGGACAACGTCCCGGGCCTCTTAATTTTCCTCTCAGTCCCATCCGTTCACCCTGAGCCTGTCGAAGGGTGAACGGATAGCTGCTTTATCGGTCTACTGCGACCAGTACTCAGGATCGAGGAAGTGGACGCTCTTGTACTTCTGCGACCTGTTGCCCGGATTGTTGAAGTTGTCCAAGCCGTCCTCGAAGTAGTACGCCCCCAGGATACCCTTCGCTTCAAGGGCAACGTGGTTCTTCGGCACATTGCGCAGGTTGTTGCGCTTCATCGTCATGCCTCGGAATATCCCCATGAAGGCGAGATAGCCGATGTTGTACTTCTCCTCGGCGCTGATCCGCCAGAACTCCTTGCCCATCTCGACACGCTCAGGATGAAGCACCGGCCCTGTCTGGATGCCCGTCCGCCAGATGTCCTGCATCTCCATGATGTTGCCGGTGATGTCCGCCGGATAGGAATTGGCTCCCGCCATGTTGCCGTACACGTCCTGGTACATCGAATCCCCGCCCGTCGGAGCCATTCCGCTCTCTCCGAACGACGCCCAGTAGTTGCCCATCGCCGCCCCTAGCGGGCTTCCGCCCGTGCCTGCGAAGGCGCGGGTCCACTGCACCGTCCACTGGTTCATCGAGTAGAGCGAGATGTGGTGCTCGAACGGGAGCTCGGGGTCCTCCTTCCGGGCGGTACCGAAGCCGCCGCCGCTTTCGTCAATTGCTACCTTGATCCCAAGACCGCCCCAATGGCTCTGCAGGATCTCGAGATGGGGGAGGTAGAGTGAACTGGCGACGTAGTGTAGCGAAAGTGGACCGCTCCCGTCCTTCCGGTCGAGATAGCCGTCTCCGTTGCCGTCCGAGTAGCCCATGTTCGCCAGGATCGCCTTCGCGCCCTCCAGATCGTATGAGGCGTCCAGGTCTGCGTATTCCTTGCCGGGATAGTACGGAGTGATTGGGTGCGGTATCCACTGCTGCGGTACGCCGATGCCGCTTGCCACCACCTGGTTCATCTCGTTCCTGTCCGTGGCTATCGAGAGAGCCTTGCGGAAGTCCTTCGTACGAAGAAGCTGTCCCATCTCGGGGTCCTGCACGAATTCGTTTTGGACTGCGGACGCCGAGTCGTTCCCCGCCGGCGAACGGAAGATGTAGACGCTGTAGTCACCCTTCTCCATGTTCGCCATATACAGCGGCAACTCACTCAAGATCATGTCGCCACCGAAGTAGTCGTTCTCTCCGTTCATGGCCCGGAATACGCCAGCAGTGCGGTCCTCAGTCCGAATCAGAATCTGCTCGTCGATGTAGGGCATTTGGTTGCCCTCAGGGTCGACGCCGATGAAGTAGTGGTTCCGCTCCGCTGCGCGTCCGCCCTCACAGCACCGCGTCTGGATCAGTTCCGACATGGCCGCGGCGTAGAAGTCGCCCTTGTATATGAAGTTCGGGTCGTACTCCGTCGGAATCGATCCGGTCTGTCGCCAGTCATGGCCGGGGCCGGAGCGAATATTCCGAATGAGGTTGAACAGTCCGCGGACATTGTCCTGCTCGTACTCGGCGAGAAGGGCGTCTATCTCCTCTGCGTTGTACTTCGGGTGGAAGCGCTTGTAGAGGTGAGAAGGCGCGTAGTAACAGCGCGGGCAACCTCTAGTCTTCGACGATCCCCACATATGCCGCGAGCTTGCGAGGTCGTAGTAAGGGTCGTCGAACTCGACCGTCCATGTCACGTCGTCGACGACGGCGAACCGAGCCCGGTTGCCCGTTATCTGGGACTTGAGCTCCACAGGAATTCTTGAAGCCGGATTGACGTCGCCCTCGTTGAACATCAGGTCTTCCATCGCGAACCTGACGTCCTCGATTGTCATCGGGTAGCCGTCCGACCATCGCGCTCCACGACGATTCGTGAAGGTGTATTTCCGGCCGTCGTCGCTCACCTCCCATCCCTTGATGATACGAGGCTCGCTTGTGCCAACCGGGTCGCCGTTGACGAGGCTGGTCACGGCCAAGTGGTCGAGCGTCTTCAACTGGGAACTCGTGATCCGCATCGTTCCACCGTAGACCCCGATCTCGTCATACGGAGCGATGACCCAGATGTCCTCGTGCACCGGCAAACGCTCTTCCAGCGGAAGGATATCCCCTGACCTGACCAACGCTGCCGACTGTGGAGATTCGTTAAACTTGGTCGGTATCGGGCCGTCCCACTGGTGCGAGGGATAAGCGCCCGGCTCGATTTGGGGGGCCTCGTACTTGAAGTCCGCCATGGCGTCGGTCGGGTCCTCCCCTTGGCGTTCGCCAGCTGATGGCGCTGCCCCTCCGAGACTCACGCCCATTGCGGCCTCCGGCTGTTCAGCCGCCCTGGCTGGTGCTGCCGGTGCCGGCTGCTGCTGGGCCTGCGGTGCCGGCAATTCCACTGCCTGCGCCTCTGCCGGAGCTGCCGCCGGTGCCGCCGGTGCTGCTGCCGCTGCAGGCAAGGGTTGCTCCTGCTCTTCCGACGACTCACACGCAAGGGCCGCGACCGTGG
>JAPPDQ010000212.1 GCA_028875495.1 Chloroflexota bacterium | reverse complement strand
CGGAGCTTGCCGTTGGGCGATTTGTCGTCCGCCGGGTACCAGAATATGCCGCCCTTGAGAAGATTGCGATGGAAGTCGGCCACGAGGGAGCCGACGTAGCGCAGCGAGTAGCCGTCTCGCAGCATCGTCGCCGCGGCGCGGGTCGGCTCGTCCCAGTTCTTGTAGTAGCCGTCCGGCACGCTGTAGTACTGGCACTTCGCCGGGAAGCCCATGTCGGGGTGGGTCAGCTCGAATTCGCCGCTGGAGGAGTCCAGGGTGAACCCCTGCACGCCCGCCGCTGTGGCGACGACGAACACCGTGCTCGAACCGTACACGGAGTAGACCGCCGCGATCTGCTTGCTGCCCGGACTCAGCATGGATTCGGCAGTCACGTCCTCGCCCGGCTCCCGCTTCCAAATCCCGAAGATCGAGCCGATGCTCACGGCAACGTCGATGTTGGATGAGCCATCGAGCGGGTCCATGAGGACGACGTACCGTTGTGCGTCTTCGTCACCGAGAATTACACCCTCCGCGATCTCCTCGGATCCGACGGCTGCGACGGCCCCGGAATTGGATAGAACGTCGACGAAGATGTCCGAGCTCTGCTCGTCGAGGATCTGGACGACCTCGCCCTGCACGTTGACGTCGCCGGTGGTTCCGAGCACGTCCGCTATGGCTGCCGCCTGGACCTTCTCCTGGACGAGCCGGGTGCCTTCGGCGATTGCCGCAACCACGGCGTGGAGACCCCCATATGCGGGGTCGTCGCCCCACGCGGAGTCGAGGTAATCGTTCAGTGTCGGGCGTGTAGGTGACACGCTGGTTTTTGTCCTATGCTGGCGAAAAATGCGGCGTTCTGAACGCCGTTGGCAGACGGCCTATCAGCCTCGTACCATACCGAAAACCGAGACTCGGCACAACCGCAGAACGGGACGGGTCGGGGTATGGAGCAGTATCCAATTTCGGGAGGTTCAGGGACTGGACGGGGCGCTTCATTCCAACCCAAGCGGCCCGGCCGCCGCTTGGCGCAGGGCATCGACGAGCTCGGCGCTCGGCGCGTAGATCTGCAGGATGCGTGCCCCCTTCCGCTCGGCGTAAACCGTCCGGTCGGGCAGAGACAAGGTAACCGCATCCGGCGCGATCGCCGAGTCCTCCCAACCGACGCCGGACCGGGCCTCGGTATGCCGCTGAACGGTCTCGAAGAACTGCTCGGCGTCCTGCTCTGAGTCCCAGACCGTTGCCAGCACGAGGATGCCTTCGCCGTCCGGTCCCTCGAACAGCGAGTATGTATCTCCTCCCCAGCCCTGTGCGGCGATGGATGCCGCCTGCGGCGAGAAGTCGGTCTCCAGCCATGCCATGATGAAAAGCTCGCCAAGTGTGCCCGTCCGAACGTGCTCCCACTCGTCCCCAATGACCAAACCGAGGTCGGGCATCTCTACTTCAATGGGCAACTCGCCCGCCGCATACTTCTCCAGGTGGAGCACCTGTTCCGTCGATACGGGGGGCATTTCCATGGCCCGGTTGATTAGCGACCAGTTGCCCGCCGCTTGAAACAGCTGCACCGCGAAGTCGAGGCCCTCCGCGAAGGGGAACGCGAAGGTGCGAATGGCGATGTAGGGCGCCATGTTCAGGGCCTCACGAAACGCCTCGTTCGGTTCGAGGATGGACGCCTCTTGCTCTTCAGGGGTGAAGTGCTCGCTCGTGTAAACGAACTCGCCAATGGCCGAGTCCCCTTCGAGCAGCGCTCGAAGCGCCAACCTGGCGTCATCGTTGCCCTCGGTCGCGTCGTACTTCGCCCTGATGTCGAAGTTGACGGCCTGGAGGTGGTTCACGTACTCGTTGACGTACGTGCGCTCATGGGAGAGCGTGAGCTCTTCGGAGTCCAGTACGACGTACTGCCTCTCATTCTCCAGGTCGAACCAGCCGAGGGTACCCTCGGTGCTGAAGGTCAAGAGAATGTCGTAGAGACTCACCCCGGGTCCCATCAGCCCAAGGGTCTCGTAGAGCAGTTGATCACCCTCAATCTTGTCCCTACGTCCTTCGTACACCTCGGAAATAACCCCTCGAAATTCATCCGAAGTCACCTTTCCCCGTTTCAAGACGGTCTCCAATGGGGTTACCAAGGTCAGTCCTCGTATCAAGTTCGTACGGATCCCCGCCCTCGCCAGCTTCCTGGCAGTTATGACATCGACTGTCGGCTCATCAAGTGGAGCGGACTCGGCCGGCAGGATCGGGTTCTCAGAAGTGGAGGAGGGAGTAGGGGTAGACGGCGCGGCTGTAGGTTCGGGGGTGGAGGTGGGTTTCGGTGTGGGTGACGGGACCTGTGTGGGCGCGGGTTCGGCGGTAGCAGTCGGGTCGCTCTCGGCGGCATCTCCACCGCAGGCCGCCAGTAGCAACACCGGCAATAGGAAGACCCACCACAGTCTCTTCATAAGGTCAAGTATCGACGGCGCTAGCTACAGGTGTCAAGCGAACGCCGAACCGCTCACTCGATGGTCGCTAGGTCGAGCGGCGCGTTCATCTCCGACGACCTGTACACCCCCAATGCCGCCTGCAGCACCTTTCGGGAGAACTGGAAGTCCATCGCCGGCTGCTCGCCCGAGATAATGCAGTCGATGAAGTCCCTGGCAGCCCCGTTAAACCCCTCGATCCAGTCCATCGGCACGTCGAAGCCGGTCGATTCGCTGCCCCGGTGCAGGACCACCGGAGGCATGTCCAGCATCTCGCCCGTGCAGCGCGTCACCCAGATGACGCCCTTCGGGCCAACGATCTCGAAAAACTCGTCCATCGGGTAGTACCGGCTGCGCAGCGGCATCTCGTCCGCAAGCGCGTAGTCGATGACTCCGAGGCAATTCTTGTCCTTGAAACGCCACATCGTCGAGCAGGGCGCCTCAATGGTGAAGTCGTCCGTCTTGGTGACGATACCGTAGACGCTCTCGAAGTCGCCTACCCAGTACATCGCCGTCGCGTACTTGTGGACTCCGTCATCGTAGAGCTTGCCTCCGGGATTCCGCGCGGCGTCGCTCCGCCACTCCATGGCTCCATCGGCGAGATTGTAGTCGTTCACGGTAAGCTCGTAGCTGCCAATCACCGTGCGAATCCTCACCATGTTGGGATCGCCGATGGCCCCGGAGTCGAGCAGCTCTTTCGCCTTGACGATGGGCGGGTAATACAGGAAGTTCTCGGATATACGGAACAGCGTCTTCGCCCGCGCAACTGCTTCGCCTATCCGGTCCGCCTCAGGAATGGAGACGGCGATGGGCTTCTGGCACGACACGTGCTTCCCCGCCTCCAGCCCCGCGATGATCTGGTCTGCGTGAAGGTGAGTAGGTGTCAGCAACTCGACAGCATCGACGTTTGGATCGGCCAGCACGTCTTCATAGTCGGTGTAGATAGCCGGCGAAATCCTCCATTCCAGGGCGGCCTCTTCCGCGCGCTCCCGGATGGGGTCGCAAAGAGCGACGATCTCGCACCTCTCGTCCCGGAGGTAGCCCGGCACGTTCAGTCGTGAGATCGTCCCGCACCCGACAACTGCCAATCGTACGCGGTCCACGGCTGCTCCTTAGTTCTTCAACGAAACTTCGCCGAGCCAGCGGACACGCGAGGACCTGTATCCTACCGAATCGACGAATCGCTTGTCCGCCGTCCAAAGATCGCACCGTTCGGCCTCTGCCAGTGCGAGGTAGAGGGGGTCGTACGTCGCGCCCACATCGATGGCTTGTGCTATCGACAGCGCGTCCGTGTAGAGCCCCGCCGGCTCATGAATGGATACGGCGTCAGTGATCGCCTCAATCGCCTCGACCGCAGTGCCGAGACCGAGTTCTCCGCGCCGGATCTTCTGGTGCAACACGTTCGTGACTTCCGGCCGGAAGATCGGCGGAGCGATGAGCAGCTCGGCCCGCTCGGACCAGTCACGGTAGAGTGACACGGCCTCCGCGCTGTCGAGTTCCTCCGCGACCCATTTCACCGCGATGTTCGCGTCGACGACGACCGTCAACTGCCGTCCTCGTCTGCGGAGTTGGCCGTGCCCGTCGACCGCGCGTCCAACTCGCTGCTTCGGCCAGCCCGCGCTTCTCGGAGTATCTCAGTGCTGTCGCTGCCGATACCGGCCGCCACGCTGCCTGCACGGATGGCGTTCATCCTGCTTAATTTGTCCACGGTCGCAACCCCTGCGAGGGTGGCCGCGCTGTTCATGTCCATGACGGTCTCTCCGTGGAACCGGCTGTCGAGGTCGTCGACGTTGACGAGGGTTATCCTGTCATCGCGCGGGTCGCCGGCCGAGCGTACGGCCCCGCTCTTGACGAGTCGGTGTATCTTCGTGCGGCTGACCCTGTAGGCAACGGCCGCCTCTTTGATGGAAAGGTATTTCTTGGGATTGACTTCCATAACGTCTCTTCCTCACTCATTGTATACTATTCGTTCGATATATACAATGAGAGCGATATGCACGTTATATCCGCATGCCGGATTCAATACTCGAGGATATCGAAACCCCATTCGAGTGGCTTTTGCACCATCCGGCGTATTCGCGGCCTGTCGCTTTCCACGTAGCTTCGGGTCGGACGAAGCGACCATGTACTATTGCCGTAGAAGGCCATTATCTGATTCAAGTGCCGCTCCGTCTTCGGGTTCTCCACGAAGCTCACGCATATCTGGTGCCTGCCGACTCCTCCGCCAAATGCCCCGTGTATGGTCCCCTCCGTGAATACCAGCACGTCTCCCGGCTCCGTCTCCAGCGCCACCGAGGGAATCTCGTCCGGCCGCATCCCGAACACCAGGCCATCCGGGTCATATTTCCCTTCTCGGAGCACCGAAAGATGATCGGGGTCATGCCGCCGATTCGACGCCGGAATCACGCGGAGGCATCCGTCCTCCTTCGTCAGCGGGTCGAGGTATATCGCCACCTTCACCCATCCCAGGTCATCATCATGTACGTCGCCCCCATGCCATTGAGTATCCCCGACGCGCAGATGCCCCTCCGTCCCGTCCAGCCAGAAGTCCGGCCCCAAGAGCGACTCCGGTATCTGGTGAATGCGCTCGTCGTCTATCAGGTCCCGCATGGCAGGGTGACGCTCCATCCACGGCTGGGCGGACTGGTTCTCGTCGGCCTGGTACTCGTCTGCCCCGCGAAGGTCACGCATGACGCTCAGCGACGCCGCGCGAAGCTCGTCCATCTCGTCCTGGGACAGCAGTCCACGAAGGACGAGGAACCCTAACGCCTCGTAGTGGTCGATCTGGTTCTGCGTCAGCACGTTGGGCCTCTCCTAAGTTGCGAGTGCTTGATGGGCCGTGGAATCCGTTGGTGGTAATCCCTTCGACAGGCTCAGGGTGAACGAATTTCCTGTTTTGACACTCACTAGGTAAGGTACCTGCTCACGACGTACTGGGCTGCTCGATGGCCCGTATCCGTTCCTTCAGCGGCGGGTGAGTGTAGTTCAGGAATACGTAGAAGGGGTGAGGCCCCAGGTTCGACAGGTTGTCCTGTGAGAGCTTCTTCAGGCTGCCGGACAGATCGTTGGGCCGGCCATACGTCTCGACCGACCAGCGGTCCGCCTCGTACTCATGCCTTCGCGACACGTACTGCATTGCCATCGACAGAACGATGTCGACCGGCGTGTACAGCAGGCCGAAGAACAGCAGCCCCGCGTACTTCGACATCTCATCCATGAAGAACGCGTCGAACAGTCCCTCACTCCTCAGGAAGATGGAGAGCAGGAAGAAGACGATCAGCCCGTTGATAGCGTTCACGACCATGGACTGGATGATGTGTTTCTTCTTGTAGTGCCCGATCTCATGCGCAAGCACCGCCACGAGTTCGGTAACGGTGTGATTGTCCACGAGCGTGTCGAACAGGGCGATGCGCTTGTTCTTGCCGAATCCCGTGAAGAACGCGTTCGACTTGCTGGACCGCTTGGATCCATCCATCACCATGATGTTGTTGACCGTGAAGTTCACCGATCTCGCGTAGTCGAGAATCGAGTCCCGAAGTTCTCCCGGCTCCAATGGCGTGAACTTGTTGAACAGGGGCATGATCCACGTCGGCGCGATGAACTGGATCGCCAGCATCACTATGGTGATGGCCACCCACGCATAGAGCCATGCGAAGTCGCCTCCGTACTCGAAGAACGCCAGGACCGCCGCCAGCAGAGGAGCGCCCAGCACGATCGCCAGCCCCAGCGCCTTCACCCTGTCCATCACGAACGTGCCCCACGTCGTCTTGTTGAAACCGAATTGCGCCTCGATTACGAATGTCTTATAGATGCTGAAGGGCAGGTTAATCACTATGTAGGCAATCCCCAGCAGCCCTATGTACACGACGCCGCTCAGGATCACGTGGAGTTCCCAGTCGCGCACGATCTGATCGAGCCAGTTGAAGCCGCCGAACAGCCAGAAGGTCAACAGCAGGGCCAGCTTGAACGTGCTGGTAATCAGGTCGAACCCGGTGTTGACCTTCGTGTACTCCTGCGACTTGGCGTACTTGTCGGGCTCGTACACGTCCTCAAGACCCTCCGGTGCTTCGGAACTGAGGGCCGACAGGTTCAAGAGGTTGGAAACGACGCCGAGCAGGAACTCGACCAGCACGGCGACGAGGATGATGACGAAGAAGGCATTCATGACACCCTTACGGTATGCCGAATAACCCCGACGGTCAAGAGCGGAGACGGCGCGTCTCCACTTTGCTATACAAACCTACGCCGTCCGAATGGCGTACAGCCTCGCGCGCCGCATCCTTGCCTGCAGACTCCTGCACACACATACACCGTCATACCCGCGAAGGCGGGTATCCATCGGGGTGGGATGTCCGTCCCATCAACTCTAAAGAGCTGCACAGAAGAAATCGATCTTGACATATACGTACATATGTTTTATTCTACTCGCACGACGGGTATACCGCCGCAATACAACACTCCCTGAAAAGTTACAAAATGTCCCGCAATGTCCCAAGAGGCAGCCCCTCACCAGTCTTGTCGCCAGGCGCATCTTGCTCCCGCCCCGACGCAGTACGAAGTACCGTTCCGTTTCGATTACCCTGCGAACCCGCCGTGATACCACTGTCCGTTCACAGTATGACCGTGCTATAATTCCTATCTGTGCATTTTGTATAGAGTCCCATTGCGGCAGGAGATGACGTGGTAGCCCAGCGTGTCAGAGACTATGAAATGGTAATAATCCTCAGCCCCGAGGCGACCGAGGACGAGCTCACCGGCATCCTCGACCGGGTCGACGGTTGGATTACCGAGCGGGGCGGCGAGATCAAGGAGCGGGATATCTGGGGCCTCAAGCGCTTCGCCTATCCCATCAAGAAGTTCATGGAGGGCAACTACTCCCTCACGACCTTCAAAATTGACGTGGGCATGGCCCAGGACCTTGACAGGTACCTCAAGTCCTCCGAGGACATCCTGCGGGCGCTCGTCGTCAAGCTGTAGGGAGCAACCAACCATGACAATGAACAAGATAATCATCATCGGCAACGTCGGCGGTGACCCGGAGATGCGATACACCCCTAGCGGGAACCCCGTCACGTCGTTCTCGGTCGCCACAACCCATAGGTATACGACGCAGGGAGAACAGCGTGAAGAGACACAGTGGTTCCGCGTGTCCGCGTGGAACCGTCTTGCCGAGACCTGCAACCAATATGTGGTCAAAGGTATGAAGGTATACGTCGACGGAAGATTGAACGTCCGTGAATACGTCGGCCAAGATGGCCAGACCCGTACAAGCGTTGACGTAAACGCCTTTGACGTTCGGTTCCTGAACCGTCCCGGTGAAGGCGGCGGCGGTCAGGGCGGAGACCCGGGCGGCGGATATGCCCCCGGCCCGCCCCCGGACGGCGCGGAAGACCTGCCCTGGTAGCCACACAACCGGACCATTAGGATAAGACGAGGGAGACGACACACGTGACAACCGAGAATCCAGCACCGAGCAATCCGCCGGGTCCGCCGCAGGACAGGCCTTCGGGTCCACCCCGCTCAGGCCCGCGCCCACCCTATCAGGGGCGACAGGGCGGCCCGCCGCGTCGGCCTCGCGGAAGGTTCTTCCCTCGCCGGCGCCGGATTTGCCCGTGCGCCGAGGGCCAGAAGATCGACTACAAGGACATCGACTTCCTCCGACGCTTCCTCACCGATCAGGCCAAGGTCGAGTCACGCCGCAAGACGGGCATGTGCGCCAAGTGCCAGAGGCCGCTCGCCCGCGCCATCAAGCGCGCGCGCTACCTTGCAATGCTCCCCTACACCAGGCACCACAAGGTCGGCAGCGCTCGCTCCTTCAGCTAGTGCGCATTCGTCGGGCGCTCCCATCGGACGCGCCCGGAATCGCCCGCGTCGATGTCGAAAGCTGGCGTTCGACCTATGTCGGATTGCTTCCCGACGACTTGCTCGCATCGTACGACTACAGCGAGCGGGAACGCGCCCGGCGTATCAGCATTGCAGACGAGTCCACGATCACATTCGTCGCCGAGCACAAGACAGACGGCATTGTCGGGTTTCTGAGCGGCGGTCCTGCGCGCATGGACGATAAAACCTACGCCGGCGAGCTCTATGCGATCTACCTGTTGGAGCAGTACCAGCGGCAGGGTATCGGCCGGAGGCTCGTAGGCGAGTTGTGCGCATGGCTGCTTTCGCAAGGTCTCGCCTCCATGTACACATGGGTCCTCGATAAAAACCCGTCTCGATGCTTCTACGAGTCACTCGGCGGAACCGAACTCAAAAGTGAGACCATAACGCTCCGCGGCCGCGACGTTGTGGAAGTGGCCTACGGCTGGGACGACATTTCGCCTCTCGCCGCCACTCCCACCCAATAAGAGGCCATTCCCTGCCGTCATATCCCGAGAATAACCCACGGCCAACCTCCCGCGATTCGCGAATCGTCCCTACGGCCATTTTCATGACAGATGGTGTCGGTGACAGCCGACACGAGCGATCACTACGAAAATAGCGACCGCGCAACCACCAAACCGTCATTCCTCTGAAAATAACCCTCGGCCAATCTCCCGTAGGGGCGATTCGCGAATCGCCCTTACTGCCGTTTTCATAATTGGTGGTGTCGGTGACAACCGACATGAGCGATTGGTACGAAAATAACCCCCGACAAACTATCCGTAGGGGCAACCCTTGCGGTTGCCCGCCTCCGTTCCGCGCCCATTTTCATCCCTCGGTGTGCGACGGCAAGGTTGCATGGAGGATTCCTCTGAAAATAGCCGCCGACAAACCTGTCGTAGGGGCAACCCCTGTGGTTGCCCGTCCTCGGCTTTCATTCCATGTGGTGTCGGTGACAACCGACATGAGCGATTGCTGCGAAAATAGCGACCGCGCAACCCCGCCGCTGTCATTCTGAACGCAGCGAAGCGGAGTGAAGAATCTAAAATCTCCGTTCCAAGGCAGCGCCGACACGGAGAATTCCTATCCTATCGGCGAGGATGCGGATGGAGCGCCGGCTTATCCCGTCTTGCGGTCATGGACTTTAGATTTCTCGCTACACTCGGAATGACAGATGCACACTCGGAATGACAGAGAGACGGGTCCTAGATCATAGTTACAAGTCCGCTTTGCCTACCCCTGTCAACCCGCAGGGGGAGAGATACAGAGAGGGAGTCTCCGCAATTCATCTCACCAACTCTGAACACTCCCACCTGCCATCCCCAATTTGACAACATAGAACAAACCATCTATTCTCTATTGAGAACCCGACACAGAGGAACAACGCCCACATGAACATCAACGAGCTGAAAACCCTCGGCTTCAACAGCGAAAACGACGCGGATGCGGCGGAATGGGCCCTCGGCATCCGTTTCAGTGACTTCACTTCCGAAGACCGCAGAACATGGAGGTTGCAGGAACTCTGCCTCAAGCAATACGCCCTCACGCCGGACTACGAACGAGCGGCCCGGAGAGCGGGAGTCACCGTCGGCGAAGTGGAGGCGTGGGAGCGGCACAACGTTCTCGGCTTCGTCAAGAGAAAGGAGGAGGCCGAGTTGCGGTTCTCCGACACGATCCAGGTGGTCCTTCTGGAAATGGCGAAAAAGCCCGACTCCCCGCCGCTGCTCTTGTCGTGGCTCCTCCACATGCACATGCCGGAGAAGTTCGATGTGCTCACCCCGGAGGATATGGCCGACGACCCTCCCGGCCCAACCGAAGCGGAAATTCTCCAACAGGTGGCCGAGCAGTACAATCGCATGGTGCGGGAACGGGAACGCCTCCTCGACGAAGAAGAGCTACTCGTCAAGTCCGAAATCGAAGACTCGGTTTCTGCGGAGATCCTGCCGTCGGAGCGGGTGTCATACTGGCCGATGGACGACCCCGACAGGACAAGGAACAACTAGTACTCAGTCAACTTAACGGACAGGTGCCGATTTATCCCCTCTCCCTTGACGGGAGAGGGCTAGGGTGAGGGTGATTTGTAACACCAAAACTATGTTGACTAGGTACTAGCCGCGAACGTGGAGCAGGCACATGGAGATCAAGGAGACTTTTGCATAACCCCTGATGCGAGCAGGGAAATCCCTTCCCCCTTGATGGGGGAAGGTTAGGGCCTGCCCCGTACTCGATACGGGGATGGGGGTGAAATTCGCGGCGCTAAGGCATATCTGGAGGCCCCGCAAAGGTCTCCGAAAACGGGCATCCATTAGGGTCGGCTGGTGAAAACATGGCCCCATCACACCAAATTGGTATTATCTCCGAGTTTCCCTGCCCGCCCCTATCCTGCTCGGCTCACACACTCCCGGACGAGACCCCACCGCACTTTACTATAACAAGCCGAAATGCAACAAAATGCAACACCATGCAACAAATATCGAGTTTTTCAAGGTTATCGTAACGTTGTCGGGTCCCGTGTCAGTCCGCCTCGTGAGCAACTCCTTTCCCCTCGGTCAGCGTGACGGTCTGCCTCACGGCCTGACCCTCGAACACCTCGACCAGACCGGAGGGCCATCGCACCTCGATATCGACCGGCGCGTCATGGCTCCCCAGCCCGAATGTCAGCCACGGGCTGTTGGTCGAGAGGAAGCCGGAGCCCGCATGGGTCGACTTCACGACGACCTTGCCATCGGCTTTGGCCCACACTCGCGCGCCGATGCCGTCACGGTTGCTTGCGGTGCCGATCAGACGGACAGTAATCCAGCTATTGCCACCTCCCTGGTTGTGGAGGAGCACTGGCTCGCCACCCTGACCGCGCGACTTGCTCGTGACGATCAGGATATCGGCGAATCCATCGTTGTCATAGTCGCCTATCGCGGTGCCTGTCGTGAACATGTCCTCGAGACCAAATCCCGATGGGAAGTTCCGGAAGCTGCCGTCGCCTCGGTTCAACAGCAACAGCCCTGCGTTTGGAGGCCAGTCAAAGCTCGCGACAGGGAAGTTGCCGGAGTAGAAGATGTCCTCGCCGCCATCGTTATCGAAATCAGCCACGCCGAACGCCCAGCTGGTAGGGTACTCGATGTCGTCGAACGTCCCTTCATAGCCGATTGCCTTATAGGTTCCTTCCCCGGTGTTTTCGAATATCCACCCGTTCGCCCCGAAGTTCCTGGACAAGATATCGAGGTCGCCGTCGGAATCGTAATCGGAGAAGGTAACTCCGAAGCGAAAGTCATGCTCGGCTTGTCCTGGCAGTCCTTCAATGGCAATGCTCAGTCCTGACTCGAAGGAGACATCGGAAAACGTCAGGTCGCCGTTGTTTCGCAACAGTCGGAACCTGGCGTCAAGCCAAACGCATGTTGCAAGAAAAATGTCTATGAATCCGTCTTCGTCGTAGTCGTTGAACCCGACACCACATGCCGGTAGATCGTCGATGACCCCGGCGCTGGCCGAAATATCCGTAAACACGCCATCGCCGCCATTGAGGAACAGCCTGTTTGGAGGTCCAAAGTCGAATCCCGGCCCCGGTGGCCCGCCGACGAAGAGATCGAGGTCGCTGTCGTTGTCAATGTCAGCGAGGGCAATGGCCCATGAGTACGAGTCTGACAGTGCATCGAGGCCGATGCTTTCCGTGATGTCCGTGAAGGCCCCGTCGCAGTCGTTCCGATAGACCTTGAAGCTGCTGGGCTCGTCGCCGATGAATCCGCCGTCGCCCGACATCAGAAGGTCGGTGCAGCCGTCGTTGTCGATGTCCCCGGCAACCACCGCCGTGTTGCCCGTCTCACTCGTAACGCCCGCCTCCTCCGCGACGTTGGTGAACGTCCCGTCCCCGTTGTTGCGGAAGAGGGCGTTCTTGGCGTCCCTGGTGTTGGTGATGTACAGGTCGAGGAACCCGTTGCGGTCGTAGTCGAGCCAAGCCGCGCCGCCGACACCGTCGGAGTTCTTGTAGATGCCCTCACGGACGAAGTCGAGGAGATGCGACACGTCGATCAGGGGCCGGTCGTCCGCCGGTTCCGGTGTTGGCGTCGGCTCGGACACCGTGGGCACGGGAGTTGGGGCGGCCGTCGGCTCCGGGGTCGGAACTGGGGTTGGCTCCGCAGGCTGACCGCAGGCCGCCGCGAGCAACGCCGAGAATAACGCGATTAGACCGAGGAGGCGTCGGACACTCATGCGCTGGCTCCATGGGTGAATATCCGGTATCCTCGCCGAACGGACGCCGGATATCATCCCAGAATCGTGTGATTTTTCCCATTAACCTTGACCAATACGAGGGTGAAGGAGCCGAAGGTTTGAACGAACCGGAGATCATTCAAAGGGACGCATTTACCCGGGTCGGAGTGGAAGCGCCTTTCATCGGGGCGCTGTCGCCGGACGCAAACAACTTCGACGTAATCCCTCCTCTTTGGG
>JAPPDQ010000144.1 GCA_028875495.1 Chloroflexota bacterium | reverse complement strand
GCGGCACCAGACTCGAATAGCACGTTGTCAGGTACGACTATCGCGGCGCGCCCGCCGGACCTTAGCAATGAGAACACATGTTGGATGAAGTTCAGCTGCTTGTTCGCGGTCTGGACCCAAAAGTCGGGTCGATCGATGGCCAGGAGATTCCTGCCCACTTCACCACGCGAGTCGCGACCATAGGTAACGCTGCCCTTCGTGCCGAACGGCGGGTTTGTTAGCACGATGTCGAATCTTGTCTGCGGGGCGTTCGCCAAGCTGTCTTCGCAGTGCACCGGGAACTCATGCTCGGCATCACCGCCAATGCCGTGCAAGAGAAGATTCATTGCCGCCAGCCTGGCAACCTCCTCGACTAGCTCCACGCCGCGGATCGATCGGGTAGCGAGCACGGTCTCCTCCTCCACCGTCATGTCGGCGTTCTTACGCCTGATCTGGTCGTGAGCCGCCAGCAGAAAACCGGCCGTTCCGCACGCAGGATCGCAGATCGTCTCCCCTGGGCGAGGCTCGATGCATTCGACGATGGCTTCGATCAGCGGGCGTGGCGTGAAATACTGTCCGGCTCCGCTCTTCGTATCCTGGGCGTTCTTCTCGAGCAGCCCTTCGTAGGCATCGCCTTTGACGTCCGCTGCGAGCCCGCGCCACTCGGTCTGGCTTAGAACACTGGTGAAGGGGCATGTTTACGACGAGCGAGCGATTACTTCGTCAGGCAACAGCAGACACGCACCTTGTCGCCTCTAAGGAGCCGTTCTTCCCACATAAGCGCAGAGTGGATGATAAGGTTCAGGTCATCGTAGCGTGGCGACCATTGCAACTCCGCACGAATTCGTGTTGAATCAGCCACGAGTATGGGTGGGTCTCCGACTCGACGCGATCCGTCACGAATCTCGAAGGAAACCCTACCGAGGAGTCGTGCTGAATTAAGCACCTCGCGCACGGAATAGCCATGTCCGTAACCACAATTGAACACGGCATTGCCTTTATCGACTGTGTCATTGCGCAAAGCATGAAGAGCCATTACATGAGCATCGGCAAGATCGGAAACGTGAATGTAATCGCGTACGCAAGTACCGTCTTCGGTGTCATAGTCAGTACCAAACACTGTGATGTGATTACGCGCACCTACAGCGGCCTCACTAGCAACCTTAATTAGATGCTTGGAGCTTCGATTGGACGAACCTATTCGCCCATCAGGGTCGGCACCCGCGACATTGAAATACCGGAGAACTATGTAGTCCATATCATGAACATTGGATGCATCTCGAAGCATCCATTCAGTTGCTAGCTTAGACCTACCATAGGGGTTGATAGGATTCTTCGGAGCGGACTCATTGACCGGAATCAATGGAGGAATTCCGTACACGGCTGCCGTTGAAGAAAAAATGAATCTGCGGACGCCTCCTTCGATACATGCACGGAGCAGATTTGCGCTCGCAATGCTGTTCTTAAAATAGAATAGGAGCGGATCGCGAACGGAGTTAGAGACACTGGTCTGCGCAGCCAAATGTACCACCGAGTCGATTTGATAGTGTGCGATCGCTTCCGAGACAACGCTGGGATCAGCAACGTCACCTTGGATGAATTCAACACCGATCGGTACGGCCCAGCGACTCCCTGTCGAGAGATCGTCAAGGACAATGACTGGATATCCGGCTTCACAAAACGCTAGCACGACATGGCTGCCGATGTAGCCTGCGCCTCCGGTAACCAGCAGGCGGCTGTCCGACGTCTCGCTTACGTGCTGGCCCCTCCTAGCTTTGGCGTCGACTCTTGGATGCATGAGTAACACTTCCTTTGGCGTAGACCTGCTCCTTTGGCTTAGACCTGCTTACCATTCGTAACATAGTTTCGCCCCTTGGCATCCAAGGATCGTTCCACCGAGATCTACGGTTAAGCTAATCGTCGGGAGGGATCTTGATGGGGTTGGCCACTCGGCCGGGGTGTTCGGCCTATCCCCGAGCCGAATTGCTGGCCCGAGCAGCTGGGGTTATCGACTGGGTCGACTGCCGCCAACATGCGGCGTTTCCTAACGAGCATAGCCAATGCAACCCCTGGTGCAAGACAGGCTGGCTCTGAACACTCCCCCTGAGAACTCACGGTCCCTGATCCAACGGGTGTCTCGGACACAAAGCACCTGCCGTTGGTGCACGGCAGGTTCCGCCAGGGACCGGACCGATTGACCGGCCAGTCTTTCGGGCGCGCATTTCAGCGGTCTTCGCCGAGCCGCTCCAGCATTGAGTCCAGCTGCTCATCCTCGATCCATGTGTCGAGTTGGATCCACAGCGGCAGGTGATCAGACAGCTCGAATGTGAATTCGTGGCGAGAATCAATCTCCGGATACAGGGGCTTGTGGTCGCCCATGTAGAAATCCACCACCCCGGCCTCGTCCGTGAAGCGATCCGGATTGCTGGCGCGGTGCAGGATCTGGTCGTAGGTGGCGCTCCGCGACAGGTTCGTGCCCGCCTCGGTTTTCCCGAGTTTCGCAAGCGCCTCGGGAAGCTCCAGTCCGTAGCGCCGGACCGCCCGGAACAGCACGCTGTCCCGTGACGGGATGTTCATGTCCCCCACCACGAGGATGTCTTTATCGAAGCCCCCCTTGTCCTTGCTGCGCTTCTTGGCCCATTTCGCCAGTTCCCTGATCGGGATCAGCCTCTCGTTCTCACCGCTGCCCCAGCGCAGGTGCACGGTCACGATCACGAAGTCGAAGTTCCCCGCCCGAAACGAGGCGATGTAAGGTGCGCGCCACCAGGTGAATCGCGAGACGTACCGGCCTTCCTCATTCCTCTTCCGGGGCGGGTCCGCTTCGGCGGCAAGACCCGTGAATCGCACGACTCGCTTGTCAAACACATACGCGACCCGCTCCTTGTTGGCTGCCCGGTCGCCGCCGTAGTCCGAGACCACGAAGTCCCAGAAGGGCGGCAGGATCTCCATGACTCGCAGCAGTTCGCTGAGATCCTGACGTACCTCCGTCAAGGCGACCAGGTCGAAGCGCCCGATCACCTCGGCGATATAGTGCAGCGATTTCTCCTGGCGCTCGCTCTTGCCGAAGTCGCGGATGTTCCAAGTGGCGAGGTTCATCGTCTCGTCGAGAATCGAGTGCGGCACGCGATTGCCGTCCGCGTCGAGCCGACGCCTCAGCTCCTTCAGCCCGCGGGCCGTTTCCAGATCAAGGTCTCCGTGTCGCATCACACCCCCTCGTGGTCCATCCCAAGGCGGCTGCCCTCCTCGACACAGCGGCCAGTGCGCCGTCGCTTGATGCCCCGAATTGCGCACCAAGGCTGGCGATTCGCAGCCGTTCCGACGTTCCGGTATTGCCCCTGCGCAAAGCTTGAAGGGCCACTGGGCCTGGGGAGAACTCCGGTGGGAGCAACCCTCTCCGACGCCTTCTAGGATGGTACCTGTTGTAGACAGGTGTGGCAGATTCGCTGCACTCGGCTAGGCATTTCCGCGGGCAAAGCAGCGACCGCCGGCCATCGAATTCGTGATGTTAGAACCTTGGCGTTGGTTCATTGCCGCGAGGTATCCCTGCTCCGAGCAGCGGAGGCTCTTCCCCGGGGAGACTGCAGTGCCGAGCCGATGACCTCGATTACTCCCGGCCATCCCGCCTGCCGCGAGGCGGCGGCAGGGTCGGGGTCGAGCCACGAGACACGGCGAAACTCCTCGATGGCCCCTCGTGCAGCCCTTACCGCTGCAAGAGCCTACAGAAGAAGCGCTTGGCGGCCTCAAACCGACATCGACACCGGGCGGGCGGGATCACTCGCGGTTTAGGAATACCCTCTGCTTCGGCGGCAAGAATGAAAGACTCTTGAGTAGCCGCACCGGCGATGCTGTGGTCAGTCATCACCACGTCAACGAAATTCCCGTAACGGTCGAGGTCCAAGCCCAGTCCGTTATGAAGTGCTAGACAACCCAGAGGTAACCAGCTATCGGTGCTCTTGGGTTTCTGGCCCTGCACCAGTGCCACGTAAGACTCATTAGAGAGCTCGTCTAGGCCTTTGTTGACAAGACCCGGGTCAACGTGGAAGGCGCTTTTCGTCCCAATAGCGGTCAAAGAGTTCCTTGACAGTACTGAAACTGGGTGCGTACGCCGAATTTGAGTCCGATTCAAGAAAGAGATAGAGGTTCTGCGGAAGGCGAAGCAGTTGAAGCTGATTCGCCGCGAATGAAGCTGAATCGAATCCCGAAGCGTCCAAGATCGATCTGACCTCTGCCACTTCGAACTCGGTCACGTCAGCCTGCGCGTGGGACCCCCGCATGAGCCTTCGCAGGCGATGATCGTGGTTCCAATCGAAACTCCGACAGACGACGACGGTATGGATCCGAGCCGAGGTGGGGGTCCCGCTTGCTTCCCGCAACAAGCTGTTGATCAGGTCAAGAGCTTGAGATCGCCCCCCGGAGACTGTACTCACCGCATCCAATTGGTCGACGACCAATACTCCAGGTAGACCCGCACGTTCCGCCGCTGCAGCCAGGATCGGGACAGGTGACTCTTCGAGGCCGAGACTCCTTCCGAGATCGGCCGTGTTACGGGCCGGTATATGACGATCGAGCCGGAACGCCAAAACCGGTGTCTTACGTTGTTGAAGAACTTCGACCAAGTGAACCGCGCAGGCCGTTTTCCCGGTACCCGCCTTGCCCGTCAGGACGCCATTGGTGTTCTCTTGGATTCGGGAGAGCAACGTCTCCACTGCCTTCCTTGGAACCAGTTCGCCTCTGATGAGCCTACTTCGCTCACCCTCGAGATATTGGCCTGTGACTCGCCGCACAGCCATATGGGCAAGCTCCGCCTCGGGAATCTCGCGAAGCGGATAGCCGCCCTCCGCGAGCTGCCTTGTAAGTTCTTCACGGGTGACAGTCCGATGCACCGAACCTTCAATGATGTTCAGCAGGCCTCCGGTCACCCGATGCGGGTTGGCGCGGAAGAGTAATGCCACCTTGCTATGGATGAGTTCATCCAGATCACGTTCTCCGATCGTTCGCACCTCAATGCGATTCAAATACTCGAAGGCAGTCTGAGAATCACAACTCCAACTCTCAAGTAGTCTCGCGAAAGGGATGCGCCGGCTCGCGGCCTGCAGGAAGCTACAGCGAAACTCTTTCGGTGAGGCGGCAGCTCTTGCGGCATCGGACAGTTCCAGCAACTCTTGGGCAGCGCTGCCCGACACAAATACGAACACATCCCGGTTGCCCTTTAGCGCGCTCCCAATTGCCGGAAGTAGGCCATCGGAGCTTAACCTGGCGACAGTCCACGAGCCACTCGGGATGCTTCTCTTTGCTTGGTGCAATTCCCGCACGGAGCCCCTCGTCACAACGAATTCCGCCTTTTGGAGGCCAGGGGGCTCTATTCGGATGCTATCCGTCGCACCACTCAGCATGCGCAGGACCTCCGCGAGAGTCCATCTCGTTTCGTAACGGCTTCCGAACTTGGCTGCCGGTCCACCTGGAAGAGGCATCGTGAGAGCTGTGGTGGCCGGCGAGAACCTCGACGGCGGAAGTCAGTGGGCTAAGTATCTCCGCCCACACGAGCTAGCATCGCAGATCGGGATGAAGCCGATATCCGACTCGCGGCCCGATGTTCTGAAGGCCGATCACCCTTGCCGGAGCCCTTTCTGGGAACTCCGGCACAAGCCGTAGCCTAACGGACTCTCGGCACTGAGAGCAAACTACTGGCTCCGCTTGCCGCACGCCGGTGCCAGCAACCTACTGCTCCGTCTCCGGCAGTCCGGCCTAGAGGGCGGCAGCCGGGGAAGGAGGGCCCGCAACACGCGATCCAATCCACGCGGATCGCGGCCGCTCGGAACGATCCGCCGCGGACGCGGCAATGCGAGCGCCGTATCGCGCGGTCGGGGCCTGGCCGATTCTCGACATCGGGACCCTGGGGGACTATTCGTACAATTGGTGCCAACCAAATGATGAGGCCCAGGTGGGCGGTGGCGGCAGCCGGCTATCCTCAGGGTCTGGCAATGTCTCTAGAGTGGACCATCGATTTAATGAAAGTCCCACCCAATTTGTGGGGCCGTCGCAAGTATCTGCTATCCGAATTCTTGCCGATTGTTCTTGAACTCTCCACGCACTACGTCCGTGAAACCTACAAGTCTCGCGAACAACTCGAAGCGAGCTGCTGGTTCGTTGAGAACGACTTGACGCACGTGCCTCCCGCCGATTATGAGTTGTTGGAGACGATGTGGTTCTTTCCTTGGCGAGAGGCGCAGCACGAGATGAGTGTTGCGCTCGACCAAGCTCTCATGGGCTTCCAACGTGCCTCCGTCGATCACCAGCGGCGAAGCTTGGAACTGATTCTAGTTGGCACTTGGTTTGTTTCCCGGCAAACTACGGAAGCGGATGCAAGGGCTTGGATGACTGCCCGTTCGAAGACTCCATTCTTCAGCCGAATTCTCAAGCTCCTGTCGAAGGAAGATCTATTTGCGGAATTAGAAGCCGAGACCAACTGGGTCAATGACGTTCAGGAATTCTATTGGCGTTTGTGCGACATTTCCCACGTACGCGGTGCCCCGCACGGTTTCCGCACTGTTCAACCTAGTCGATTCAGCTGGAATGGCTCGACAGTTCCTGAATACGCAGAGGAGGCGTTGGAGAAAACACTCGACTCGTTCATAGCGACAGTCAGTTACATCGTCTTGTTGGCGGCATTGTCAAATCCTGTCCTGCTATTCGGCTTGCCAGTCGAGCAGAAGTTTGGCACTAACCCACCTGCCACCGGTGTCTTTGAGGATTGGCAGTGCGAGCATTTTCGAGCCCTGATCCCGAAAAAGCATCAGAAAGCATTGGTTGTTCTTGCCGACACACACGACCGTGTCCGAGGTATGAGAGATTTCTTCTCCTCACGTCCAGACGTCACCGCCGAGGAGCTTGAGAAACAACTCAAAGAGTTTGATGAACGATTTCCTAGGACTGAGGGCTCCAGAAGGTGGCGAGGCTGACATGGGGCCTTATCGTTTGAGGAAGCCTACTCGGCGGATCTGTCGAACGTCCCGGTGCAGACACCGCATCTTTCTTTCCCATGGGCGAACGCTGATGGGGACCAGCAGTATGGATGCAATGCTGGGCGAGCAGTTGGAGGCTTGGACCATCGCTGAGGCCCAGCGGGACCACCGTCGATGGCGACCGACCGCTGTCGCGCTTTCAGATCAATCGGGAGTTCAAGGTCACTAAGCACAACGTACATTCGACGAATGCGGCCCGACCTGAGCTGTGAAATCTATTCCCTTAAATGAACCCCCGGGGCTATCGCGAGGCTGCACGAGAGGAGTGGCGTGGTCGGGCACCCCAGTGACACCCGCCCCTATCCGAATGCGGGCGACCGCCCTTACGCAGAGTAGCTCGGGCCTTGGTTGGGGCAGGCCGTGCCTCTCCGCCCGTGACCACTATAGTGCTGCCTCCTCCATCGAGCGAGCCCGAACGCCATCAGCCCCGAGAACGACGACCACTGCAGCGTCAAACTCGTCAGAGCCACGGTGCAGCGCCGACGGATCTTTCCCGTTTCCGCTGGAATCCCGCAATGTCCCGTGTGTAGTCGCACGTGGGGTAGTTCGAGGAGCCGAGGAAGCGGCCGTACTCGCCAGTCCGGATCCGCAGCCAGCCGCCACAGGTGGGACACGCTTCGATCTTCTGACCGCAATCGCGGCAGCGGAAACTGCCCTCCGCCTTGACCGGCAATCCGCTGCCGCAGGAAGGGCACGGCGGCTGCCTGTGTTTGCAGTAGGGCCAGTTCGAGCAGCCGTAGAAGGCGCCCCTGCCTTGTCCGCTCTCCCGGCGCACCAGATGCCCTTTGATGCACGCAGGACACGGCACGTCCTCTTCCGCCGGCCGCCCGAAGACCGCAACATCGTAGTTCCCCCCGATCAGTTCCACCACGAACGGCGACGGCGCTCCGCCGTCCGCCAGAACGAAACCGCACCCTGGCCGAAATCATCTCCACTGATTATCGAAGCGCAAGGGATGAGTTCACGCGCCACGACCTGCTTCAGGAGATAAAGCCCGTCATCGAGAAGCGGATGACGGAGGGGCGGCAGACGAAGCACGTGGTCTTGAGAATCGCGGGGGCACTGGGAGACTACGACTTCGAAAAGAATGCCTTTCCAGCCGGATTCTCTGATGCGACATATATCCCGTTTGGTCGCCTCTATGCGGTAAATATCACTAACGCCAGTGAAATCGATTTCTTGCCCATCGAAATGAGGTCCGCTCGAACCCTTGCGGGAGAGCTTCGGCGGAGCAGAAGAGCCGTGTTTTCTATATACGGCGAGATCGCCAGCGTCAACGAAGAGGAATTGAAGAGCTTCGTCACGTTCAAAGTCGTAAAGGTGAAGATCACGAATATGGCAGGCTTGCCTCACGGAATCTCTTGAAGCGTGAAGTTCCCACGGTCCGTGCGGCTGTCGCAATGAATGTCGTAGTAGTGCAGCATCTTGCTGGGCACCGGCGCGATTAGCTCGAAGTTCATCTGGTCCCAAATCACCGGAATCCGGCCGCCGGGAGATTTGTCAGCGAACTGCTGCATCCGTTCAATCTGAACACTGGCGTCGTCACCGCGCTCAGACTTTAGGATTCGAATGGGAACCTGATTGGCCTCCACCAATACTGGCTGCGCGGCCAAGTGTCGAAGATCCGGGCAAATCTGGTGCTTCTCGGCAATCTCTTGAGCTCGGGTCGGATCGTGGTCAAAAAGCTTGTCGAGGACGGCCATGGCGTTTGAGAGCAATTCTGACCCGTACCGATTCGATGTGGCATAGCGAACCGCTGAGCGACAGCTTGCGAAAACATACGTGCCGCCGTATCGAAAATTGAATCCTCCTGCCGTGACCGTCCGTGCCCTCATGCAGTCGATCGTGGGCTTCAAGATGCACAGGTCAGGATCCTCGGACCAGTCCCATCCCTCGAGCTCAGCCAGGTCGTCTAGGAGCTGATGGCACCGCGACACCTCGCATGGGTACGTTCCTCCCAGTCCCGATCCCCTGATGGACGGGAGAAACCGCTTGCTTGTTCCGTGATAGAGCGGAACAAGGACGTATTGGTCGTCGCTGACTCTCATTCGCACCACCTGGTCCGCATCATCCGCGCGCAGTCCCCCCTCGGTGGGACGCAGCGAAGACGCCGAGGACTGGGTCGAACTCGAAGAAAGAGTCTGCGGGACCGACCGCCGAAGTCCGTCCCACCCAGCATCACACAAAGGCATGCAATTGCGCCGCCCCCTCTAGACGCGACTCTCTTCACGGTTGCGCCCCCCTAAGCGGCCTCTGCTGTCAGTCGCTTAGCTCGCCGCTCCGGCGTTGCGGCTTGGCCTCGGGGCTGACCGCTCCGAATCCGTCACGACTTGACCGCTGGGTATTCGCGACAAGAAGGCGATGCCCCTTGAGGTAGAGCCCATTTCGAGCCAACAATTCGTTCCATCCCTTCTCAAAACCGATGACACTCGTGTCGTCGTAGAGGCCCTTGCTCTCCTCGATACGAGTCAGGCGAGCATACTTGTCTCGACATGCGTAGTCTGGAGCGACAAAGAGTTCCTTGCGGTGCAGAATCGGGCGGTTGAAGCTGGATCGGTAGTCCCTTGTCCTGACCCGAAATGTCTGAAGATGGATGCTCAGCACAGACGCAAGTGCTGGGTGTGGATCTCTATCGAATTCCGGATAGCAGAGATACGAGACTTTCGGATCGCCCAAGTGAAGCTTGATGATGTTCGCGCCCTCGACCCGCCCCCAATAGCTCCGTGCGCATCCTTCGTAGAGCCGCAGCACCGGGAAGAGCGCTGGCAGCGCACTCTCGTGGACGTAGAGGGCGGTCGGCGTGAGTTTACCGATGCGAGACTGTCTGCAGGCCGTGTCGACAACGCCAGTCCCGCCGAGAGAGAAAAGCAATTTGTCGGCTTCCGCACAGGCCTTCTTATACGACCCAAAGAATGCCTTGACATCGCGTTGCAACGAAAGCGGCAAGCGTCCGAACGGCGCGCGTCCATCGAACTGCGAGAGTGCTAGGTAGATTTGGAGATCTTGGCTGCGCTCCCGTCTGATTTGGCCCCATCGTTCCTCATCCGTGGCAGCCTGGACCACTCGAAAGGCCTTTCGAAGCGAACCAAACACTTCGATGATCGGGGAAGCCCCATTCAGCTCGTCATTGGAAGGGAGACGGCCCTGATCAGTTACGAACTGCATCAAGGGGCGCAACAGACCCTCATGAGCAACGAACAGCTCGGCGGACTCGGTAAGACGCGGCGCCGCGCTCCTACGACGGTACCGGCTAGCAATAAAGTCCGAACGGACCTGCTCGTCCCGAAAGACATAGAAGATTCCTGGTGCGGCCGGAACGGAACTCGCCTCCAGGGTACGGTCGATCCAATCGCGCAGCTCGTGCTGCTCGTAGAACTTTTGAAATGTACCCCGATTCGTGACACACCCGTCCGCGTACGAAGAACTCTGTTGAAGCTTCCTGCGATCAACATTCAGGCGCGCGCTGACGATCAGGGCCCGATCCGTGAGAGCCCAGGCCCGTCGGAGCGCATCACAGCGCTCAGAAGGATCCTCAATAACATTGACCACATAGCCGAGATTGACGACTGCTGATCGAGCCTTTGGGGCATTGGACCGGTGAACTGGGTCCCAGCCGCTTGCTCGGTAACCCATCGTCGCGAGCCTTCGAAGGTCGTCCCCGCGACCGCATCCATAGTCAAAAACTTGGGTCGCAGTGCTGATGAGGCCGTCGGCAATGGCACACTTAAGCGGTCGCGAAAGGGCTGTCCGGCTGATCGCGGTGCGTGATCGGTTAGCACCAGGGCCATGATTGGATTCGATCATCTGGCTGGACGAGCCCCCTCAGTGCCGACCCACAGCGGAGTGTGCTTCAAGCGCCTCTCACGTGTTTGAAATCAAGGACCATGATCGCGACCTCCGGGGCGTTGCCCGCTTGATTCGCGTTGGCGGAATGGATTTCGACCCATTTGCGATCGTCAAGCCTTCGAATCTGCGTTCTCGGATCACAATCGTTTGGCGCTTCTGCGATTCGCCGTTCCCGCTCCCGTTGATCGCCGGACTCGAAGCGAGTCAAGGCTGCACGAGCCGCGCGATCTCGTCGGCCAGCAGACTGGCTCGTTGCTTGATGAAGCTCTTGTAGCGGACACTTGGGCTTCCGCCGGACATCAAGGCATCAAACGGAACTAGGTGCGACTCAACGCGCGTGCGAAGCTTGTCTTCCGATAACCCTTGGGATTGGTCGAGGATCTTCTTCAAATACACGTCAGGTGCCTTGTTGCCTAGTGCAAGATTTCCCTCTTTGCTGAGCAGGACGCCGTTCACTCCGTGGTTGACTTCCTCACGACTGGCGTGGGTTCCGAGATATCCCTTGGGAAACACGTGGTGGCGGTCAAGCTTTCTCCGGTCCTCCAAGCGCCTGATCGTGTCCGTATCAAGCCGGTTGCCCGTTACCCAATCGAGGGGAGTCTTTTGGATCACTACGGCGGCGATCGCAGGTCCAAGACGTCCCCGATTGATCCATTGGAGGGGTCTCTCTAGGCTATTGAGATCCTTGGCTTCGGGTATCGGATGCTCGTCGGTTTGAAAGATAGGAGGAAGCTCCGTATATGCCCCAGTTGTTGAAATTTCACTCAGGCATGCCCTAAGCCGCTTGTAGTCCGCGAAAAGCCGGTTGTTTGCCTGTGCTTCGTACCGGTCCGTTAGGAAGGCGCGCCAAAGATATGCGGAGATCAACCTGTTTGCCGTGCCCCGCCAAGCTGGCTTGGCGATGGCTCGAAGGTCACTTTGGAGCGCAGCGATCACGTGCACCGGAGGCCACGAAGGAAGCGTGCGCTCAGTCGCACCCCCGTGCTGGGCTGCGAAAGTCAGGGCGGCCTCGAGATCCCTCTGCAATTCGTCAAGTCGCTCCAGTCCCCGGGCAGGTCCCTCGACAAACAGGTTGGCGAGCGCGTCGCTGAAGTTCTGTTCTTTGGGGGGAAGCCCATCCTCATGATTGGAGTCCCTCACCTTGAGGCAAGCGACCTTCAAGAGCCATTCGCCGATCTCGGGAATCATCTTCTCCTCGTCTCGGCTGAAGTAGTGCTCGATTACAGGTGTTGAGTTCCGAAACTCCAGTATCCGATTGCGGAGATCTTCGCCATGGTCCCCCTGGGCGAGCGCGACGACGATGTCGAACATCTTGATGGTGGCGGACGACTTGTTCGTCTCCACAAAGATATTGATTGCCACGTGGGGCTCAGTTTCGGGCGGCAGAATGTAATAGTGAAGATTGCGCTCGATCAGAAGTCTCTGCTGGAGCCTGCTCTTTATCGCGTTTTCGAGTTTCCTGGTAGCGCCGTCTTCTTCACTGCACGCGGTCTCGCACCACTCCCAGATCTTGCCTGGGTCATCGGGATCTTGGCCCGAGCCATTGGCTTCGATACCGAATCCGTCCAGCAGGATGCCCACGGGGACGAGATTCGCCTTGTAAGCGACCTTGGGGTCGCTCAATTCTTGACCCTTGACCGAGGTCGCTAGCTTGAATTCGACCTCTTTGACCGTCATGTCACGGCTCTTCAGATCTTCTACCCTCACGTAGAAGTTGTATTCAGCTGCTCCCTTGAGCGCACTCCACAAGGACGTAAGCCTTTGCTGTCCGTCGAGGAGGAGTTCTTGTGCGTTCGAAGGATCCGCCTCGACGCCCTTCAGAGTTCGGGAAGCAAAGCTCAACGTGCCTTGGACCTGTAGCGCTAGGAATATCCCAGTCGGCCTGTCCTCGAACAAGGCGACGATATAGTCTGCGATACGCTGGTTCGGCCAGACATAGCTACGTTGGAAGTTCGGAAGCGCAATGGCTCCCGAGTCGGCCATCAGCAGCCAGTCCCGGACAATTCGGGCTTCATAACCAGCGGCCTTTTTGAGGGGCATCATTCATCTCCTGTTGAGCACTTGCCTCACGAAACGTCTCCGGACACCGCCCGGAGAATCCGCCAAGACCTCGGCTCGACTCCCTCGGACACGTATAC
>JAPPDQ010000207.1 GCA_028875495.1 Chloroflexota bacterium | reverse complement strand
CACCTCGTCGGCAGACTCGTGGGTACGGGCGGGAACGTCGATAGCATCGCCGATCTGACCGGCAAGCGCGTGGGCAGGAAGGCCACATCTTTCGCATCATCGGGCGACCTGCAGCGCATTCAGACGCAACTGGAGTCGCTGAGTTTCAAGGGGCGGCAACGCGAGCTACGACTCCGCCCCGACCGCGCGGACGTGATCTATCCCGCAGTCATCGTCGTACAGGCGCTCATGAACACCGTCTGGGCGAGCAACCTCGCAATTCCCAGGGTGGGACTGAAGGACGGCGTCCTGCTGGAGCTCGCAAACAGTCTTGGCCTCGCGAGCTCGGGGCCTATTACGTATCTGTAGTCGGGTCCGGGACCTAGCCGAGGGCCTCCACCTTGCTCTCGATGACGGCCTTCATCTCTTTGACGCGGTCGAGGTCGGGGTGTCCCCCTTCTGCGCTCTTGTCGAATATGGTCTCACCGTCGACGGTTACCGTGAGGACTCCGTCGTCCCCGGGTATCAAGGTGATCGCCGTGTCCGTTCCGCCTGCCGCAAAGAATTCGCTGACCATCCAGGCAGCTTCGTTGTGGTAGCCTCAGGGCACGCAGTAGGTGATATCGATCGCTATCTTGTCTTCCATGGCTATTCGACGCCTCCCGACTGAGGTTGGTATCGCGGCGAATGTAGCACAGGGGGCAGGGGGTGTCAACGAGCTTTGAACTGCTGCTTGCCGGCAAATGAAGCCGGAGCGAGGCGCAACTGACTTGTCTGGACTCCCTAGATCGCAGCCGAACCGACGATGCTCTCGATGTCGTCCGGCTCCTTGGGTACGGCGGCGGACATGACGCGATGGCCGTCTGCCGTCACGAGCACATCATCCTCGATGCGGATGCCGATGCCTTTGAGGTGTTCTGGCGCGTCTTCGGCCTGGTTTCCGAAGTAGAGGCCGGGCTCGACGGTGAACACCATGCCCTCTTGGAGGAGCACAGAGTCCTCACCGTCCTTGTACACCCCGGCGTCGTGAACGTCGAGGCCGAGCCAGTGCGATGTGCCGTGCATGTAGTACGCCTCGTACTCGCGCTCCTCGATGATGTCGTCCATGTCGCCTTCGAGGACGTTGAGGTCGAGCAGGCCCTGTATCAGGACATCCCGCGCCGTCTTGTGGACTTCCGCGAACTCCACGCCCGGCGCAATGACGGCGGTGGCTTCTTTCTGAGCAGCTAGCACTATGTCGTAGACGTCGCGTTGCTCCGGGGTGAACTTGCCGCTTGCGGGCCACGTGCGGGTGATGTCAGCTCCGTAGTAGTCGACCTCGGCTCCGGCGTCGATCAGGAGCAGGTCGCCGTCCCGTATCTCATCGCGGTTAGTAACGTAGTGCAGGATGCACGCGTTCCCGCCGGACGCGACGATGGACGGGTAACCGTTCCGTGGGGACCCCAGCCGCCGGAACTCGTTTTCAAGAGCGGTCTGGACGTGGTACTCCCTCAGACCGGGCCGTGTCACGCGAATAGCCCGGTCAAAGCCACTCGCCGTGATGTCAATTGCCTGTTGAAGCGTCTCGATCTCCTTGGCGGACTTGACGACCCTCATTGCCCCTATTGCCGACACCGGGTCCATGATGCGTCCGACGTAGCTGCCGTCCCGCTGGCCGCTCGAACGACGCCTGACGACCAGGTTGGTAACGAGACGGTCGAGTCGTCGGTCGGAGCCGAGCGCGTAGTGGACAGTGTCGGTCTCAGCAAGGAGTTCCGGGAGCTTCTCGTCGAGCTCTTCAACGGGGAATGCCTCGTCTGCGCCCAGCAGTGCCGTCGCGCCTTCCACCCCGGCGCGCTGTCCCACCCATATCTCGTACTTCGGATCGAAAGGGTTGACGAAGAGAACGTACGGCTCATCCTCGCCGGGTCGCAGGACGGCGACAGCGTCCGGCTCATCGAAGCCGGTGAAGTACCAGAAGGTAGAGTCCTGTCGGTATTCATACTCGACATCGTTGTTGCGGTTGGCGAGGTGACCCGCCGTGAGAATGATTGCACCGTCCCCGAGCGACTCCGTGAGCCGCATACGCCGGGAGGCGAAGTCAACTTGCGTGATTGGTGTGCCGTCGTCCATAGCTTCGATTCCGTTCAATATACAGACTCTCAGATGTCTAGTGATAGATTTTCACCGCGCGACCCAGCCGGCATCGATGGAGTAGGCCGACCCTGTGATCGAACGGGCCGCGTCGGACGCGAGGAACTGCGCGAGTGCGGCGACCTCCTCGGGGTCGATGAGCCGCTTGATGGCGGCAGGTTCGAGCATGACTTTCTCGGTGACGTCGTCGACCGAGATGCCCCGCGTCTTCGACTGGTCTTCGATCTGCACCTCTACAAGTTGCGTACTCACGTAGCCGGGGCAGATCGCGTTGACGGTGATGCCGAACTCGCCAACTTCGAGGGCTACCGTCTTGGTCAGGCCGACGAGGCCGTGCTTGGCGGAGTTGTACGCCGACTTGTACGGGCTGGCGACGAGGCCGTGAATCGATGCCATGTTGATGATCCTCCCCCAACCCTGCGCCTTCATCGAAGGCACGAGGTACTTGATGAGCTGGAAGGGGGCGACCAGCATGACCTGCACCATCTCCGCCCACGTCTCATCGGGGAACTCCTCGACCGGATGGATATTCTGGTACCCGGCGTTGTTGACGAGAATGTCCACCCTGCCTTCGATGGCAAGCGATTGCTCGGCGAGCCGGCGCGTCGACTCCATGTCGGAGAGGTCGGCGCGAATGAAATGGCCCCCAACCTCGTCTGCGGCCTGCTGACCCACGTCGCGGATGTCGTTGACGATGACCGTCGCGCCCGATTCCGCGTAGCGCTTCGCAATCTCCCGTCCGATGCCGCTTCCTCCGCCGGTTATGAGCGCTACCCTTCCGGCGACGGAGTATATTGAGTCGGCCATGTGCTCCTCTTCTCGTTCAAAAAAATACCGGGCCCCGAAACATAGCCGGAGCCCGGTATTTTACCACCTTTTCAGTCCGAACAGGCTGATGTTAGTCGTCGAAGCAGAACCTGGTCCCGTCATTCCACCAATCCGTCTGCCTACCTCAAAGGTGGCGGCATAGTACGTCGCTAAGTTACAGCGGTCAACTTACTGGACTGCTGCCGAAATGGGTTCAGGGGCCGGGGATGTAGTACACTTCAACAATCACGGTTTGCCATACGGAGCAGAGATCACATGGCGAGAATCAGTGTAATTCTCATTGCGGGCACAATCTTGACCATTCTCCTTGCCTCATGCGGCGGTTCGGAGGACCAGGAGACACAAGCGCCACCACCTCCTCCACCTCCCGCGGCCCAGCCGACATCCCCGCCCGCCGCGACTCCTATGCCCACTGTCGCGCCCGAGGAGCCTGCCGACTCCGAGGCGACAGACGGCGGCACGGTCATCACCGTGACGGAAGGCTCCGAGGCGCTGTACCGCATCAACGAGCAGCTGGCGCGGCGTGACCTCCCAAACGACGCCGTCGGCACGACGAGCGACATCGAAGGGCAGATCGTGTTCTCGGCCGACGGCACGGTCGATGCCGAGCTATCCAAGATCACGGTCGGCGTCCGCTCCCTTCAGAGCGACTCGGGTCGGCGGGACTCGTACATCCAGCGAAACTCGCTCGAATCGAACCAGTACCCTGAAGTCACGTTAGCCGTAACGGAACTGCGTGGTCTCTCGTGGCCTCTGCCGACAAGCGGTGAATCCACCTTCGAGATGGTCGGCGACCTGACGATTCGCGACCAGACCCGGTCGGTCACGTGGGATACGACTGCGACCTTCACAGAGGGCGGAGTAGAGGGACTTGCGAAGACCGTGGTCACCTTCGAGCAGTACGAGATGACCCAGCCACGAGTCGCCATCGTCCTCAGCGTTGCGGACGAAATTCGCCTCGAAATCAGCTTCGTGGCGACCGTCTCAGGTGGTTGATAGCGGCCCCGGCGCGCCCGGCTGATCATACTCAACCAGCTTCCTTTCAGGAGATCCCATGCATATCGGACTCAGCACGATCCTGACCGCCGACTCCATCGACGTTGCCGACCTTGCCCCTAGGGTCGAAAAGCTCGGCTTCGAGTCGATCTGGACGCCCGAGCAGCCTACGCTGCCCGTCGAGACCGAAATGGAAATACCGCGTGAATGGGGCGACATTACCGACCCATTCGTCCTCCTCAGCCGTGCGGCGGCAGTGACGACCACGCTCAAACTGGGCACTGCGGTCTGCGTCGTCACCGAACGTCATCCCGTGTCCCTTGCTAAAACGGTTGCCACGCTCGATATGTACAGCTCAGGTCGCTTCCTCTTCGGTATCGGAACCGGCTCGATCCGCGAGCAGTCAAAGATCTTCGGGTCCGATTTCGATCATCGGTGGACGCAGGCGCGCGAAAGCGTCCTGGCGATGAAGGAGCTTTGGACGAAGGAGCAGAGCGAGTACCACGGCAAGTACTACGACTTCCCTCCGGTCTACTGCTATCCGAAGCCGGAGCAAAAGCCGCACCCCCCGATCTTGCTCGGCAGTCACGTACCGCAAGTGTTCAGGCGCATCATCGACTACGCGGACGGGTGGATTCCCATCGAAGTCTCGCCGGATCGCGTCGGTGAGGCTCGCACGCGGCTCTATGATCTCGCGGAGGAGACGGGACGCAACCCTTCCTCGATAGACATCACCGTGGCCGGCGTCCCCGCAGAACGTGACGCCATCCAGAGGTACGAGCGAGCGGGCGCAGACCGCGTCCTCGTTGGCCTGTCGACCGCCGGACGCAAAGAAAGCCTCGCGGAACTCGACCGTATAGCATCGGCGGTCCTGTGAGATTGCTTGAAGTGTCTCAGTTGGTTCCTTGTATCGCAAATGTATTGGGCCGTGATACCCTTTGTGCAGTCTCTTGATAGGATAAGTGGATGATCCTGGTTACCGGGGCGACAGGTTTTGTGGGGCGGCGAGTCGTCGAGCTTCTCGCGTCCAACAGAAAGAACGTTAGGGCACTAACGCGCGGCGGTGCGGGGGCGATGCTCCCTTGGGGCGTCAAGATCGCCGTCGGTGACGTTCTCGATCCCAAGTCCCTCACGTCGGCAATGCAAGGTGTCGACGCAGTTGTTCATCTGGTGGCTGTTATCCGTGAAGTCGGCGACCGGACGTTTCAGCGCGTCAACTACGAGGGCACGAAGAACGTCCTCGAGGCGGCGAAGAAGGCCGGAGTGGACCGTGTCGTCTGCGTCAGCACGGTGGGATCGACCTCCGACCCCGAAGTGCCGTACCTCTACTCCCGCTGGATGGCCGAACAGGAAATCGCCCGCAGCGACCTGGACTGCACCGTGATTCGCTTCACCATCGGCTTTGGCGAGGGCGACGAGTTCGTGAACCGGCTGGCAGCGCTGGTGAAGATGTCCCCCCTGACGCCGGTCGTGGGCGATGGTAAGTCGGTGTTTCAGCCCATATCCGTCGACGACGTGGCGCGATGTGTCACGGAGAGCATCGAGCGATATGACCTGGAGGGAAAGACCGTCGACATAGGCGGGCCCGACTACTACACCTACGACGATCTGGTCGATCTCGTAGCGGAGACGCTCGGCGTGAAGGTCGCAAAGGTACACGTTCCTGAATGCGTCGCGACACCCGCGGCTACGGTTATGGAGTCCATCTCTCCCAGCCCGCCGGTTACCCGAGAGCAGTTGAAGATGATTGCGATCGCAGAGAACACGAGCCTCGACTCGGTCAAAAAGAACTTCGACTTCAGTCCGCTCCCCATACGAGGCAACATCGACTACATCAAGAAGATAAGCATCGGCGATGCCATGCGGATGAACTTGGGTTACATGCCGACGCACATCCGCGACCACTAGGGGGCACCCCCTCTCTGAATCCCCTGGCGGGGGCGAGATTGGCGGTTCGTTCACACCTCACTTTCGGCCGACGTTTTTCTCATCGCCCCGTCTGTGCGATACTTTTCTCATCCTCGCTCTAGGGTGTGTCGTTGAGCCTCGCCATCCCAAGCACGAATAAACTCGACTATCCGGCCGCCGTGCGGCTGGCGATGGGCCTTGCCGATTTCGAGCGCGGAACGCACAGCCCGGGCCACTCGACGTTCCACCTTGAACGAATAACGATGCTGCTCGAACGACTCGGTAATCCTCACCTGGCCATCCCGACCGTCCACGTCGCAGGCACCAAGGGAAAGGGCAGCACTGCGGCGATGATCTCGTCCATCCTTTCCGCGGCAGGGATGCGGGTTGGGCTATACACCTCGCCGTCCCTCCACACGGTCACCGAGCGTGTCCGCGTTGGGATGGAGCCCATAGGACAAGAGGAATTCGCCGGCCTCGTGGAACGGATGTGGCCGGAGATCGAGTGGGTGGGAGAGCACGGCGGGTACGGACCGCTCATGTACTTCGAGTTCCTGACGGCCCTGGCATTTCAGCACTTCAGAGAGACTAACGCCGACTTCCAGGTCATCGAGGTAGGGCTCGGAGGGCGTCTCGATGCGACGAATGTCGTGCATCCTGCCGTTTCCGTCATCACCTCGATCAGCCTCGATCACACGAGCGTACTCGGCGACACGATCCCGCTGATCGCGGCGGAGAAGGCGGGCATCATCAAGGATAGCGTTCCGGTCGTCGTCGCTCCTCAGGACGAGGCGGCGCTGGACACGATAGGACGAATCGCGGACGAACGCAGCTCTCCAATGGTGGATGTTGACCGCAGGCTGTCCTGGCAACCTCAGCACGCCGATCTTGATGGACAAACGTTCACAGTCAACGGCCTAAATGACGTCTACGAAGTCACGATACCCCTCATCGGCGAGTACCAGCAGGAGAACGCGGCGACGGCGATTGCGGCTGCCGAGACGCTTATCGACGCGGGCCATTCTCTCTCGAAAGCAACCATCCTCGACGGTCTTCGGAACGTCCGGTGGCTTGGCAGGTTTCAGGTACTCAGGCGCGATGGCCCGCTGGTGATTGCGGACGGCGCGCACAATCCATACTCGATGCGGCGGTTCGTCGAAGCCCTCACGCGGCACGTCGATTTCGAGCACCCGTTCATAGTGTTCGGAGCGGTTAAAGGTCACAGCGCTGTGGGGATGCTGGAAGAACTGGCGGCGCTCGATCCGACGGTGATCGCGGTACAATCACGGCATCCGAAGGCGGCCCCTGTGGAGGAGATAGCAGAGGCAGCGCAAGCCGTTGGCGTTTCCGCAGTGATGGAGCACGGAGGAGTCGGCGTCGCGACGAGACGTGCGCTCACTCTCGCCACGAGTAGCGACGCAGTAGTCGGCACCGGGTCACTCTCCGTGGTGGGTGAGATGATCGAGGAGATCGAGGGTATCGAGCCTGAGCTGTACCCGTACTTGAAGGGAGTGAAGAGGCAAAATGGGCGATAGGGGTAACGGAAGAAGGCGGGTCGTCGTGACTGGCATGGGTGTGACTAGCCCTGTTGGCTCGTCGGTCGACGAATTCTGGAGCAATCTGGTGCAGGGCAAGTCGGGCATCGGCCCGATCACGCAGGCGGACACGTCTGACTTTCCCAGCAATCTCGCCGGGGAAGTCTCGGACTTCGACCCCATGCAGTACCTCGACCGGCGAGAGGCGAGGCGAATGGCCCGGTTCTCGCAGCTTGCCGTGGCTGCGGCCGGACTGGCCATCGAAGACTCCGGCATCGACCTGTCGAAGGAGGACGAGGACCGCGTAGGCATCGTCATGGGCAACGGCAACGGCGGCTTCCCCACGACCGAGGAGAACGCGAGAACACTGGTCAGGCGTGGGGGCATGAGGACGAGTCCCTTCTTCATCCCGATGATTCTCCCGAACATGGCGGCGGCGAACGTCAGCCGGGTGTACGGCATCAAGGGCTACACGTCCACGATCATCACCGCCTGCGCCGCCGGAACGCAGGGCGTCGGCGAGGCGGCAGAGGTCGTCCGGCGAGGCGCGGCCGATGTGGTGCTCGGAGGCGGATGCGAGGCAGGTATATGCGAGCTGGGCCTCGGCGGATTCAACACGATCCACGCCCTCTCTCGCTATCAGGGCGATCCGACGCTGGCAAGCCGTCCGTTCGACGCCGAGCGCGACGGGTTCGTGCCCGCGGAGGGAGCCGGCGTCCTCATCCTGGAGAGTCTCGAACACGCACTCGACCGGGGCGCGAACATCCTCGCCGAGATCATTGGGCAGGGCGTCTCGTCGGACGCATTTCACGCCGTGCAGCCGGATGACAACGGCGACGGCGCGGCGCGGGCCATCAGGTTCGCCCTCAACGACGCGGGCATTACGCCCGATGAGGTCGACTACATCAACGCGCACGGCACGTCGACGCCGCTGAACGACCTCGCTGAGACGCGCGGCATCAAGCAAGCCTTCGGCGAACAGGCCTACAAGGTCCCCATAAGCTCAACCAAGTCGATGATCGGCCACGCATTAGGCGGCGCGGGAGCGCTCGAAGCCGTCGTGTCGGTCGCCACCATCGTCAATAACGAGATTCACCCGACGATCAACTACGAGCATCCCGATCCCGACTGCGACCTCGACTACGTTCCCAACACCTCCCGCAAGCAGCAGGTCGATACCGTCCTCTCCAACAGCTTCGGATTCGGGGGACAGAACGCGGTCCTCGTGCTGCGGCGGTTCGAGGAATAGGGGATCGTCGGCTACAACTCGACAGGAGCGGACGTGATGCGCTTCATCAGCACGCGCACTTGGTCCGGTTCTCTGTCTGCGCACCTTCGCCCTGGGTTGCGTGGCCGTCTCGCTTCCACCAGTCCAACCCTCCGATCAGCTCGCGCACCTGGAAGCCCAGCGTAAGGAGCTTGAGGGCCGTCTTGGTCGAGGCGTTGCACCCGATGCCGTCGCAGTAGCACACGTAGAGCTGGGACTTGTCGAGCGACTCCGTTGAGTTGTAGCTGATGCCCCTATGGGGAAGACTGATGGCGCCGGGGATGTGCTCCTGGGCGAAAGCTTCGGCAGATCGTCCGTCAACCACGACGATAGGTTCTCCATTCGAAACGGCCTCGGCAACGTCCGCCGAGTCCATCTCATAGGCCAGCTTGCGTTGGTAGAAGCTCATCTGCTCGATACTCAATGCGCTTTCTCCTACAGCGTGTTTAGACTAAAACATCATGCCAAATCATGGGCTCGATGTCTGCATTTATTGATTGAAGATGCGAGAGCCCGTAGGAGCCGAAAGTAGCCGGTGTTGGCTGACACGACTAGGCCGTTACGTTGCGGCCTGTTCTTCGTTACGTCGCTCCGGCCGGACTTCCTCTTTCAGCGCGTCCTCGCTCACGAGTCGGTCGATATAGAGCCGACCATCGAGGTGGTCGGCCTCGTGCTGGAGGGCCTGGGCGAGGAGGTCGTTTGCGGCGCGAATGCGGAACTCCTTGCCGTCGATGTCGAGAGTGCGCACGCGGATCTTCTCGGCGCGCTTGACCGTGCCGCGATAGCCGGGAATGCTCAGACATCCCTCCCCCTCGATCTCCCGTTCCCCTTCCGCGCGCATCACCTTGGGGTTGATGAGCACGGTCGCCTCGTCTTCTTCAGGTAGCTGGATGACGGCCACGCGAAGCGATATCCCCACCTGGTTGGCCGCCAAGCCCACGCCATGGGCGTCGTGCATCGTCTCGATCATGTCGTCCACGAGCTTGCGGATGCGGCGGTCGATGTTCTTGACCTGCCGCGTCGGCTGCCGGAGGACGGGGTGAGGCGCGTGTACCAAGGGCAGGACGGCCAACGGCGCTAGGCCTCGACTGTTGGGTTCAGCGTGTAAGTGCCCACCCATGACGCCTGCGCCAGAATATGCCCCTCCATCGCCGCTAGCGCCTCTGGCCCGCCGAAGTTGCCGCTGAGTCCCAGACTCTCCACGTCCAGCGCGTAGAGGGTGAGGTGGTAGTGGTGCAGTCGCTCGTCGTTCCATGGCGGACACGGCCCGTCGTACCCCGCGTAGACGCCGTCCATGTCCGCGTCGCCCGCGAACCAGTCGGTGTAGTTGTTCACGCCGCGAACGCCGTGCCCCGTCGGCCCGGGAGCCTTGCCGCCCGCGGTAATGCCGTCCGAGTCGGCGCCAACAGGGAGCTCGCACGCATCGGGAGAGATGTCGATGAGCACCCAGTGGTAAAAGTCGACGCGTGGGAGGTCATGGGCGACAGTGCGGCCCTCTTGGTTCACGTCGTCGGGTACCGAGGGCACGTCTGGGTCGTGCATGATGAGGGCGAGGGACTTCGTTCCCTCCGGGACGCCCGACCATCGGACGTGGGGGCTCCGGTTCGAGCCCATGGCGACGTGGCCCTCATTGGCGGGGACGCAGAACGCGAACTCGCCGGGAATCGGCTGGCCGTCCTCATACGACAGGACTTCGAGCTTCATGACGCCTCCCTGCTATGCGGGGCTGGTACGGAGTATAGGAACGCAGGTATGGCGTGTCAAACCTGCGTTCAAATAACTGTTCAGGGCGAGGAGGATTCACCACAGAGGGCGCAGAGAGCGCAGAGTGGGAAAGAAGGGGTGAACTTGGAGGCAGTTACTTCCTCCCGAACGGCCCCGTTCGGCCTGAGCTTGTCGAAGGGCGCGCGGGGTGTGAAGTTGCTCAGGTTGAAGCGACAGGTCTCGAGGCATACGATACGACCAATTCCCGACGTGGATGTCTTTGCGAAACTGATATAACAGCCTGTCATTCCGAGCGCAGCGAGGAATCTAAAATGCCCTGCCATCTTCCTACGGGGTGTTCCAACTACGGAACTCCGCCCCGAGGGAAATGATCCAGATCCCTCATTCCGCTACGCTTCATTCGGAATGACAGGCTCCGGGGTTACTCAAAGGCCTTTCATGTGGAACCAACGAGCATGCAACTCCGAAGGCTCTTGAACAACGTCCTTCGCCCGTCCCCGGACTCCTACGCGCTGGTCCGCGCGGTGTTCGTGCGGTTGCTGGGCGTCGTCTATCTCATCGCGTTCGCTTCCTTCGGCGTGCAGATGGCCGGACTCGTGGGGTCGGACGGCATTTTGCCCGCCGCCGAGTTTCTGGAGAGAGTCCGTGACATATTCGGAGCTGACTCGTACCGGCTCGTCCCCACCGTGTTCTGGGTGTCGGCATCGGACGTAGCGCTCACTATCGGCATGATCGCAGGGCTGGCGCTCTCGGTCTGCCTGATCGTCGGATTTATGCAGCGAACCGCGCTTGTGGCGTTGTACGCCCTCTACCTTTCCTTCGTGTCGGTGGGGCAGGTGTTTATGGCGTATCAGTGGGACACGCTCCTGCTGGAGACTGGGTTCCTGTCGATCTTCCTCGCCATACCCGGCCCTGCAGTAGTATGGCTCTTCCGCGCCCTGATGTTTAGATTCTGGTTCCTTTCGGGCGCGGTCAAGCTTCTGAGCGACGACCCGACGTGGAGCTCGCTAACGGCACTGACGTACCACTACGAGACGCAGCCTCTGCCAACCTGGGTTGCGTGGTACGCCCACCACCTGCCGGAGGGGTTTCACAGGTTGGCCGTCGGCGGGGTGTTCTTCGTGGAGATGGTTGTGCCGTTCATGGTGTTCGGCCCTCGTCCACTCCGGTTCTTCGCGGCGGCCTGTTTCACGGGGCTAAACATCGTTATCGCCGTCACGGGCAACTACACCTTCTTCAACCTTCTCTCGATCATCCTGTGCGTGTTCCTGCTCGACGACGACCTGCTCCAAAGGACACCTGAAAGGGTCAGGCGGTTCGTCCCCCGTTTCCCGGCGTTCACTCGCCCGAAGCGCGTCCTCACCGGAGCGACGGCTGCCATTGCCGCGTTCGTCCTCATAGTCGGCGGCCTGCAACTATGGGGGACGTTTGCGGGGAGCTATCCTGGGCCGACTGCTACGGCAGTACGGTGGATATCCCCGTTCTATACCGTGAACGGCTATGGCCTCTTCGCCGTGATGACGACCCTGCGCCCTGAGATCATCGTGCAGGGATCGAACGACGGGATGGAGTGGCGAACCTACGAGTTCAAGCACAAGCCCGGCGATCTCGCCCGTCGTCCAAGTTTCGTCGCGCCGCATCAGCCACGACTCGACTGGCAGATGTGGTTCGCCGCGCTCAGTCCCAACCGCGTCAGCGGCTGGTTCCAGGCATTTGCGTTCAGGCTGCTGGAGGGGTCGCCCTCCGTCACAGGACTGCTGGCTGAGAACCCGTTTCCTGAGTCGCCCCCGCGCTACATCAAGGCCGAGCTGTATCTGTACACGTTCACCGATCCGGGTGCCCGCCAGGAGACAGGCAACTGGTGGGAACGGAGGCACGTAGGGACATATTTCGGGCCCGTCGCGCTCGGTCGGGAGTAGGTGGGCTGGGATGCGCGAAATGGCACCGTTTCCCCAAAGCCTGAAAAGGGAGCAAACCTGAGCAATTGAGGAGCTTTTGAAGCGGCTGCGAGTAGGTAAAGGTTGACATCGTAAACAATCCCCATGTACTATCGCGCGGTGTGTCTACGGCAGTCCGGGCAGGTTCGCAAGTGCGACGCGCTTGAAGAATTCTCAAGGCCGAAGGCGCAGCAATCGAGTCTCTATTAGCTGAACATGTGGAGGTTGCGAATTGGCGGAAGTCATGCTTTGGGGCCCGCCGGTCGTTCCGAGCGGGCCGTTGGATCCAAGCTTTCGTGATGACATGGACATATGGATACGCAAGTGCGTCGACGCGGGCGTATCCCGAATCATTGGCGGCGACAAGACTCTAACCCTCACCGAGGTCGCCAATAGCCACGGAATCGACGTTCACCCCTATGTAAACTACAACTCCTTCCCTCGCCACGGATGGGCGAGGGTCACCTACGGCTGGTCGTTGGACTTCCTGCGTCCACCCGTAGACGCAGACGAAGCCAGGGCGATCCTCGACAAACATCGGCCCATTTACGATAACCCTCAGATCAATACCACGGCCTCCGACTTCGCAACGAAGCATCCGGAGTACCGCAGCCTCACCCGCGAGCGCTCGTACGTCC
Source organism: Chloroflexota bacterium (assembly GCA_028875495.1). GTDB lineage: Bacteria > Chloroflexota > Dehalococcoidia > Lucifugimonadales > VXLM01 > VXLM01. The sequence goes on along the minus strand of JAPPDQ010000207.1, from coordinate 195 downwards.
TCCAGCCCGGCGAGGACCTCTATCTCAGCCTCGCATTCCCGGAAGTGAGAGCTGAGCAGGCCCAGCAGTTCGTTGAGCCGCTGCTGTCCACGAAGGGAAGTGGCCTGCAGGTCGAGTTCGTACTCGGCAACGAGGACGAGAACGGCGCTGTCCCTTACGGGTACGAGGACATCATCGTCAACGCATTCCGGGAAG
>JAPPDQ010000608.1 GCA_028875495.1 Chloroflexota bacterium | reverse complement strand
GCCATGACGCGCATCTACGTCATGCTCAATATCTCCGGGATGGGCATGGCCTTGGGCTATGCCGGTCTCGAAGACATCCGGTGGGCCAAAGTTGAACATGCCGTGCGCGTAGGTAAAGAGCATCGTGATGTCGTACTTGGCGTAAAGGCGCGGATACCTCCCCTACCCGCCGAGAGCTATAGAGAGGTGCTCAGGAGGGCCATCGACGCGGCGGAAGGCATGGACGGCATCTTCATGCTCCATCTCGGCGGCACGAGCATCCCCGTCGGTGAGCGTCTGAACATGCTCCGACCCGGCGATGTCCTGACGCACTCATTTCGGCACAGCCCCGGCGGTAACGGCATTCTCGACGCAGAAGGAATCGTCCTCGAAGAGGCGTGGGCGGCAAAGGAGCGCGGGGTCGTCTTTGATGTTGGGCACGGCAAAGGCAGCTTTTCGTTCGAGACGATGGAACGCGCAATGGATCAGGGGTTCTTGCCCGACACCATCAGCAGCGACCTCCACATCGGGAACGTGGACAGGACGGTCTACGATCTACACACCACGCTCTCGAAGTTCCTGCACTTGGGAATGAGGCTGGACGAGGTCATACGCTTGGGCACCGAAGCTCCAGCTATGGACATGAGCAAGTCCGTCGAGTTGGGGACACTCAGGCCGGGCGCGGTTGGCGACGTGACGATCTCCAAGCTCGAAGAGGGACGGTTTGAGCTGAGCGATTCAGGAGGACGGCGGGTCGTGGAGGCGACACATCGGTTGATCCACGTCAAGACGATAAAGGGTGGCCGCGAGTACCGTCGGTACCTCGCATGAGGCTGGCTACGTCGCTATGACCCGTTCGGCGCTTCCCTGATCGACGTATGTCGTCTTGCCCACGCTCGTCGTCGTGATCTCCTGCCGGTATCTAGCATGACCTAGCTCCCGCTCGGCGCTGAACGTCTCGGTATTCGACTCGACCGAATCGGGGTCCCGCCCGCCGTCAAGTGCCTCCTCCAATACCCGACCATCCATGCTCTCGCCGCCCGGCAGGCCGAGTATCCTGAGCACCGTCGGGGCAAGGTCTACGTTTCCGGTCGGACTGTCCATGTGGATACCGCTCTTGAAACTGGGACCTCCCGCGATCAGCGTGTTCCTCATCTCGTGCTTGCTGAGTGAGCCGTGATCGCCCTGACCGACCGGCTGGCCTGCCGTATGCGCCAGCCCCGGCACGCCGACCGCATTCGACTCGGAGTCCCACGTGAAGGACATCGTCAGGTCGGGAGAACGTTCCCCTTCCTGCCCAACGAGACGCGCCGGGAGAGTGCCCTCGATGCCGCCGTGGGCACTGGGCACCGTGATGGCGCCGCACCAGGGTTGACGCATCAGCCATTCCGCCAGTTGATCGACGGCATCCGTGTTCCTGTCGGGCACCCAGAATAGGGCAGAGGCCCCGTTCGTTCCAAGTACAACCGAGACAGGGCATTTGTGCTTGACGAGCGACTCAATGCCGATCAGGCCTCGCGAAGTCGAGTAGCCGTGGTCGGACACGATCATGATGTCGGTCTCATTCCGACGACCGTTCTCGTCCAGATGCTCGATGACCTTGCCGAAGGCATTGTCGGCAACGGCGAGCGCCTGCTTTCCGAGATCGGAGTTCACTCCGGCGGCGTGTTGGGCATGGTCGGGCTCGTCGCACCAGTAGACTGCGAGATCGCAGTCGTCCAGGGCGTACTCAGTCAGGACGCGCGTGGCGTACTCGTTGCGTCCGTAGTCGGGATCGGTACGCTCTCCCCACTCGCCGAAATGCTCGACGATGGATGCACCGAGGTCCGCTGGGATGGTGAATTCCGGGTGGATGCTCCGTCCGTGCCCGGCATTCGGTTTGGGGTTGTGGACGAACGTATTGCCGCTTGAGCCGGTGCCCACTGTTACGAACTTTTTCCCGTGTCCGGAGATGATCTCCGCCAGCGTAGGACGGAAGAGCAGTCGTCCGGTCTTATCGACGACTAGCGACAGCTCTTCCACAAGCGCCGAGAATGCGCGGGTCCGGTCGTACTCGCGGATGACAAGGGTGTTGCCAACGAGACCGTGCCGGCCGGGGTAGCACCCCGTCATGATGCTGGCAGCGTTCACCCGCGTGACGGACGGATAGACGGGATGATGGTTCTCAAAGAAGACTCCGCCGGAAGCAACCGCCGCTAGGTTGGGCATCAGTTCGTCGGTCACCTGAGAGGGCTGGAGACCGTCGATGGCGAATATCAATACGGCGGGCAATTGGGCACGCTCCTCGATTAAATGGGAGTCCGAGCACTATGGATGAGTACGTATTCGCGCTCGGAAGACCTATGGTAGGATACCGAAAAACCGGGAGGTGCGCGATATGGCGAATCTGCCGACTGCGGTGCTGGGACGCACCGGCCTTGAGGTGACGCGACTTGGGTACGGGGCGATGGAGCTCCGTTCGGATGACGGCGACCGGGCCGTGAGCGATGAGCAATCCACAAGAGCGCTCAACGCAGTGCTGGACGCGGGAATCAACTTCATCGACACGTCCGTCGACTACGGCCTCAGCGAGGAACGCATCGGCAAAGCCATCTCGCACCGTCGCGATGAGTTCTACATCGCTACGAAGTGTGGGTGCCCCGCGACGCCCGCCGCGTTTGAGGCGGATGGCCACGTCTACACCCGAGAGAACATCGAGGCGGCAGTGAACCAGAGTCTCCGACGCATGAAGACCGACCGCCTCGACCTCGTGCAGTTTCACGGAAGCCCGGCGAAATCGGTCTTGGACGAGAACGAGGCCATCGAGACGCTAGCTGGACTCAGAGACCAGGGAAAGATACGGTTCATCGCCTCGTCGTCCTCTCTGCCCAACATTCGCGACCACATCGAAATGGGCGTGTTCGACGCGTTCCAAATCCCCTACTCTGCCCTGAATCGCGATCACGAGGGCGTCATCGCACAATCGGCTGAGGCAGGTATCGGCACCGTGATTAGAGGTGGCGTCGCGAAGGGAGAGCCCGGCGTATCGGGTGTGCCAAGACAAGAAACGTGGGAGACGTTCGACGACGCGGGCCTCGGGGAGCTCCTCGAATCCGGCGAGAGCAAGACTGCCTTCATCCTGCGGTTCACCCTGTCGCATCCCGACATGCACACCACGATAGTTGGCACGCAGAACCTCGACCACCTCGAAGAAAACGTTAGGGTGGCCGCCATGAACGGCGCCCTTCCCGACGACGTGTACGCCGAGGCCAAGCGGCGCCTCGACGGTGTGGGCGAGAGCTCGGAGGGCTGACATGAGCAAGGCGCGGATGGGCGTTATCGGCGCGGGCTGGTGGGCGACGCAGTTCCACATTCCCAGCCTCAAGACCTACGAGAACGCCGAGCTTGTCGGAATCGCCGACCTCAAAGAGGACAAGCTGGCCAAGGCCGCCGACTACTACGACATCGCCAATCAGTACACCGACCATCGGGATCTGCTGGCCTCCGGCGTCGACGGCGTGGTCATCGCCGTCCAGCACGCCTTCCACTACGAGGTCGCCCGCGACGCGCTCGACGCCGGAGTCAGCGTCATGGTTGAGAAGCCGATGACCCTTCGCGCGGATGAGGCATGGGACCTTGTCGAGCGGGCGGAGAGGAACGGGCTGCACCTGATGGTCGGCTACACGTTCCACTTCACTCGACACGCCGAGGCTGCGCATGACATCGTGCAGTCGGGCAGGCTCGGTGAGATACAGTTCGTGTCCGGCATCTTCGCTTCCATGGTCGAGTCCTACCTGCGCGGAAACCCCGACGACTATGCCGACGTGTTCAAGTTCCCGGTTACCGGGCCGGATCCATCAACCTACTCCGATCCTGCCTTCGCGGGTGGAGGCCAGGGCATGGTTCAGGTCACGCACCCGATGGGCATGGCGCTCTGGGTGACAGGGCTTCACGCGGTCGAGGTGTCCGGGTTCGTGGAAAACTTCGACCTCGCGGTAGATCTCGCCGACGCATTCGGTTACAGGCTCAACAATGGAGGAGTCGGGGTCATGGGCTCCACCGGCGGCGTTCGACCAGACCAGCCGCAGCTGCAGGTAAACACCTACTTTGGAACGAACGGATTTCTCCGACAAGACTTGGTGAACGGACGGATGAGCGTGTACTACCACGACGGCAAGTCTGAGGTCTTCTCCGACCTCACTGAGGAGGAGGTCTACCCTGCCCACCTTCCGTCACGCTCCCTCGCCGATCTCATCAACGGGACGGGCGAGAACCGGGCACCGGGCGACGTCGGAGCGCGTGTCGTGGAGTTCCTCGAAGCCGGGTACCGTTCGTCCGAGACCGGAACCGTGGTCAAAATCACGCCACGTGACTGAAAACGAGGTAACGACATGGAGCGCGTAGGCTTCCTTCTGAAGGTCCGCAAAGAACGGCTGGACGAGTACAAGAAACAGCACGAGGCGGTGTGGCCGGAGATGCTCGACGCGCTCCGGCGTCACGGCTGGCACAACTACTCGCTCTTCCTGACTGAGGACGGAATGCTGTTCGGCTACTTCGAGGCGGCGGACAGCTTTCAGGCCAGCCTCGACGGCATGGCGAAGGAAGATGTCAACACGCGGTGGCAGACGTTTATGTCCGAGTATTTCGAGGACTTGCCCGGCCTGCCGGACGAGAGCATGGTGCAACTGGAGCAGGTATTCTATCTGGAGTGATCGAGGAGAGACGCACTCATGCCTAGCTGGAAAACGCTTGGTGCGGGATGTCTGACGATCTTGGCATTGGTTGTCGCTTCGGGGGGGTGCATTACCTCCTTCGTGCTCTTCGCCCAGGCAATGGAACAGGAAGCAAGACCTAACAACGCGCTGATCGTCTTCGCGCTGACTGTTATTGTGGGAAGTCTTTTGGTCGTCGCAGCGCGGGTTGTCTCCAAGGACCCTGATGAGTGATTGGAGGACGAATGGAAAAGCCTGAGTTCGTCGATACCCACGTTCACTTCTACGACATGCAGCACCCGGAGCTGGTGTATGCCCACTGGGCGCCCGACGTCGATCATCCAACTCTGGGCACACAGATGCGCAAGCTCGGAGAGCGCAACTTCGTGGCCGAAGACTACATCGCGGTCACCCGACCCTCGAACGTCGTCAAGGCCGTCCACGTGCAGGCCGCCATCGGGTCGCCCGATCCAGTCAAGGAGACGGAATGGCTGCAGGAGGCGGCGAACCGAACGGGATTCCCACACGGCATCATCGCGTTCGCCGATCTCTCAGCCCCGGATGCCGAGACGGTGCTTGGGGGGCACTGTGAGTACCCCAACATGCGGGGCATCCGCGACTTCGACTCAGCGGGGCATCTGACCGACTCGCGCTTCCTCCACGGCTTTGGACTCTTGGAAAAGTACGACCTCATAGCCGGCATGAACATCACGTGGGAGCAGATGGACACCGTCCGCTCGTTGGCCGACAGTCACCCCAACATTCGCATGGTTATCGACCACACCGGCGGCCCGTGGGAGCGCGACCACGACTATCTCGAAAGTTGGAGGCGCGGCATGGCAACCGTCGCGGGGGCAGACAACGTGTGGTGCAAGATATCGGGACTCGGCATGACCGATCACGACTGGACGGCCGACTCCATCAGGCCGTTCGTCCTCTACTGCATCGAGACGTTTGGGATGGAGCGGTGCTTCTTCGGGACGAACTGGCCCGTCGACAGCCTTTGGAGCGGATACGCGGACGTTGTCGACGCTTACACGGAGATCATTTCGGGGTTCAGCGCGGACGAGCGGGAGCGCCTGTTCGTTAAGAACGCCGAGCGGCTATACCGTATCTGACAGGTCGTACTTGTAGGCCAGCACGGTCAGTCCCGGCCTGGGGTGGAAGTCGAACTCCGGCACCCGGATGAATCCCATGCGCTCGTACATGCCCTGGGCTAGCTGCATGTAGGGCGTTGTGTGCAGCGCAAAGGCGGCGGCCCCCTGCTCTCGTGAGCGGCGAATGCACTCCTCGACGAGCGCCTTGCCGATGCCTCGTCCCCGTCGTTCCGGCAGTACGGCGATGAGCCGAACTCCCGTCCACTCCCGCGGCCACTCCGACTGCGTACGCTTGAGTCGCGCCGGGTAGAAGGTCGCCGACCCAACTATTTCCCCATCCTCGACGGCTATAAGCAGCTCCGACTCGGTCATGCGACTGCGCACGTCGAGAATGTTCTGCGAGTACCGCTCCCACGCGTCGGGTGGCAGGAGCGGCCCGTACTCGGCGTAGGACTTCAGGATCACCCGTGCGACGGCGGCGTGCTCATGCGACTCGGCGACGCGGAATCGGAGGTTCATGTCAGCCGATTGGGTCTCACCAGTTCGCCATAGCTTCGGGGTTCACCATGTTCTTGACAGGCTCGCCGGTCAGAGCCGCCACGATGCTTCGGGCCGCCATCATCCCCATAGCAGTGAATGTCGCGGCGCTGGCGCTGCCGATATGGGGCGTTATGACGAGGTTGTCGAGCGTGAGCAGCGGGTCGTCAATGGGCATCGGTTCCGGATCACAGACGTCGATCGCCGCGCCTGCAATGACGTTTGCCGCGAGGGCCTCGTACAGCGCCTGCTGCTGCACGACTGCCCCACGCGCCATGTTGACGAGGACCCCGCTGGGCTTCATCAGTGCGAATTCGGCCTCGCCAATCGCGCCGCGCGTCTCGTCCGTCAGCGGACAGTGGAGGCACAGGTAGTCGGACTCCCTGAGCAGCGTCTCCATGTCCCCGGCCCACTCAGCGCCCAACTCATCCTCGGCTTCGGGTTTACGACTCCGCGAGTAGTAGATGACCCGCATGTCGAACCCGGCGGCGCGCTTTGCCACCTTCTGGCCGATTCCGCCGAAGCCGAAGATGCCTAACGTCTTGTTGTAGGTGTCAAGCCCAAGCCATGGCGTCTGGTCAAATACGGTCCACTTACCGGCCCTGATGTCCCTGTCTGAGCGTGTCACCTGTCGGGCAAAGCTGAGCAGGAGCGCAAAGGTCATGTCCGCGCAGGCGTCCTGCAGGATGCCCGGCGTGTTGGTCAAAAGGACGCCGTTTCGAGTCGCGACTGGGATGTCCACGTTGTCGGTGCCGACCGAGCGGTCGGCAATGATCTTGAGACGCGAGGCGTTGTTAAGCACCTCGGCGTCGATGATGTCGATTCCCTCAGGCAGGAAGCCGTCGCACTCAGCGGCCATCTTGAAGATTTCCTCATGTGGAGGCGTGACGTTACTCTGACGGACGATTACTTCGCAGTGCTCGGACAGGTACGCCTCGATCTGGGGGTCGTGGTAGTTCCGCATCAGCCATACTTTCGGTCGTGCCATGCCGTAACCTCGCTTCCGTGTTGGTAGTCTTGCCTCAGTAGAGGAGCGCGGCCCTGCCTTCTCTCTGTATCTCTCCCTCCGCCGGACGGGGGAGAGATCATGGATTGGTGATTAGAATCCTAAGGAAACACCGTCGCGGCGGGGGTCGGCTCCGCCCTGGAACGTCCCCTGCTCCTGGTCGACCTGGATACCCTGCGCGCCACCGACGAGCCTCGAGAACGACTCCACGACATCGACCTCGTGGCCCCTCAGTTCCAAGGCGCGGCGAACGTTCCAGGGGAACCGTTCCTCCATCACGACGTGCGTCCCGAGCGTGTACTTGAAGCGCGGGGCTTCGATGGCCTGCTGCACGTTCATTCCATAGTCGAGCACGTTCATGAGCATCTGCGGAGTCGTCTGTAGGATGCCGTACCCTCCGGGAGTGCCGATGCTCAGGTGGAACTTACCGTCCTTGAACGTCTGTGTGGGAGCGACGACGAAGTCCACCCGCTTCCATGGGCCGATCTGGTTGGAGTTGCCGTCAGCCAACTCGAAGTACGAGCCCATGTTGTTCAGAAATACTCCCGTGTCTCCGGCAATGACGCTGGAGCCGAACCCGCCGCCGAGGGTCTGCGTGACCGATACCACGTTGCCGTCGCGGTCGGCCACGGCGAAGTGAGTCGTCATCCCACCCTCGAACTCCACCGGGTCTCCGGGCCGGAGCGGATTGTCGGGAGAGGGATCAGCATACCTCTCACCGCGCACCTTGGATGCCGTCGCCATGTCGATTCGATCCCTCTGAGAGGCGGCGTAGTCGTCGGACAGCAGGCCGGCCAGTGGCGCGGTCACGTAGTCGGGGTCGCCCGCCCACTCGATGCGGTCGGTGACGGCGAGCTTGACCGACTCCATGAACCTGTGGAGCGTGTCTACAGACTGGTAGCGAGGTTCTGAACCCTCCATCATCTTGAGCGTCTGGAGCACCTGGAACCCGCTCGAGTTCGGCGGAGTCGTGTAGATGCGGTAGCCGTTGTACTCGACGCTGATCGGATCCTGCCACTCGGTCTCGTAGTCGGCCAGATCGTCCATCGTGAAGAGGCCGTTCATCTCCTCGCTGGCCTTCACGATGCCCTCGGCGATCTCGCCCCGGTAAAACACCTCTGCACCTTGTTTGGCGATCAGCGTCAAGGTGCGGGCGAGGTCGGGCCAGACGAGGCGAGTACCTGGAGGATGCGCTGCTCCCGACCCGTCGAGGATGGTCTGCGCCGACTTCGGGAACCGGCGCAGGTGCTCCGCCGTCTGGTGCATGATCTCGCTGTTGACGAAGGTAATAGGGAAGCCATTCTCAGCATAGCTAATGGCCTGCCTAAAGAGACGCTCGCGGTCCATCGTGCCGTAGGTCTCGTGCAGCGTCAGCCATCCGGCCAGATTGCCGGGAATGAGCGGTGCCAAGATGCCCTGTTCGAGCGACTCCGTGGTGAATTTGTCGGGCGTCGCTGCCCTCGGCATCCGCCCTGAGAAGTTCAGTGCCCTCACGCGTCCCTCCGAGGCGACGTGGGCTAGAGCGAGCCCGATGCCCCCCACACCCGACATATAGGGCTCTACAACGTTCAGGGTCGAAGCTACCGCCACCACTGCATCGAAGGCGTTCCCGCCCTCCGCCATAACCTGCACACCGGCCAGTGATGCCAACGGGTGCGCCGACGAGACCATTCCGTTGACGCCCATGGCGACGGGACGATTGGCTGTAGGATACCGATAAGAGTCAAGCATGAGTTCCTCACGAATACGGGGCTGAAGCGCCAACTAACCTAGTGGGAATTGGATGCCTTGTCAAGACAACGGAGGAGTTGCGGGACAGATGGCTGATGAGCGACTTAACACCTCAACGTGCAGGTTCGAACAAGTTCAATCCAGACCCGCTATCGACTTCGCGTTCACACGAATGACCCGGCGACCCAGCCGCTGCAGAGTACGGAAGTCTCCCACGGCCTGAGCCGTTGCGAGCGCACCGAACGAGTAGCCCCTGCCCGGTATTGAAACGTCCACGTGATCGTCTGAAACGATCTGCAGGGATAGGCCGGTATTGGGCCCGCGTTTGTGGAGCTGCCCGGTCGAATGCAGCAGTCGCGGTCCGTACCCGAACGTCGTTGCTATCTTGTATCGCTCCATCACGTCGCGCCGAAGGTCGGCAAGCGCGCGCTCCGTTGCCGGCGTCGGTCGAACGTAGACCATGATTGCCAAGTAGTCGCCCGTTCGCGCTTGCCGCAGAAGGTCTTCAATCGATCCCGTAGGGTCCGTCTTTGGAAGCTCGTCTGCGCTTTCAATCTCATCGAGGACTTCAAGCGTCTGCTCCTTCGAAGCCTGCACGTTTGGCTGGTCGAAAGGGTGGACGCTGAGAATCGATGAGGCAACCGCCGTTGCGAACTCCCACCGGAAGAACTCTCCGCCCAAATCTTGGGAGTCTCCCAAGGTTATGACGATCACAGGATGGCCGTGGTCTCTAAGGTCGTTCATTGCCTCATTTACTTCTTTGTCGCCATCGCCCTCCACCCGGAGATACACGAAGAGACGGTCATCGCCGTAGTTCTCTGTAGCCGTCAGCGGTTCGTTCACAATGGGCACGATGCCCATACCGTCCTTGCCGGTGCTTTCGGCGATAAGCTGGTCAACCCACATTCCGAATGCGGCGACCGGCGGAGAAGCGATGAGGGTCAGCTTGTCTCTTCCCTCCCTTGTGAGGGCGCCCATCGCTGCGCCGAGCAACGCTCCGGGATTCTCCTTCGCGAGAGATTCAGTGATACACCGGCTTGCCATACTCGCGCTGCGATCTAGCAGCGACCGGATGTCGGCCCCGGCCAGAGCCGCCGGTAGCAGTCCGAAGTGCGACAGCGCCGAGTAGCGCCCCCCTACGTCCGAAGGAGGCGTGAAGACCCGCCGAAATCCTTCATGCTGTGCCAGTCGTTCGAGTGGTGTACCCGAATCGGTGATGGCGACGAATCTATCCCCTGCCCTTTCCTTGCCGACTTCCCCGTCCACCAACTGCCTGAAGTGCCTATACAAAACATTCGGTTCGATGGTGGTGCCCGACTTCGACGACACAATGAAGAGCGTGTGGGCCGGATCGATGGCGGCTTCGGTCTCTCGGACTGCTCTAGGAATCGTGGAGTCGAGGACGATGAGCTTGAGTGGGTGATCGCTTGGCGCGCACGTCTGACGGAGCACCTCCGCCGCCAAGCTGCTGCCGCCCATGCCGAAGAGCACGACGTAGCGGAATCCAGCGCGTCTCATCTCTTCTGCAAATGCGGTAATCGCCGACTCCTCTTCCCGCATCGTGGACGGGAGGTCGAGCCAGCCGAGACGGTCGATTATGCCATCGGGATCAGGCCTCCAGACTGTGTGGTCGTGGTCCCAAATACGCGGCACGACACGCTCGGCATCCAGTCGTCGCAGAGTCTTTGAGACGACCTTCCCATAAGCACCGAGATGGACGGTCATCCGAGGCGCGTAAAGGTCGCCAGGTGGGGCTTTCAAGTGTGGCCTGCCTTGCGAGAGAACGGGTAAGACTAGCGAGGGATTATCGGTAGTATAACGTGTGAGGGTCGCGCGGCGTCATGGAAGACCGTCTGACGCGCGGTTACCAACGTCGCGTCGGCGTAGTCGTTCCCACCCGTGTTGTGGTTGCGGTCGAAGTTGGGAAAGTCACTGCTCGACACGTCGAGCCTGATTCGGTGTCCGGGCTTAAACACGTTCGAGGTCGGATGGATGGCGATGTCGTACTCGTATACCGCTCCCGGCTCGATGAGCGACGGATTCTCGAACGACTCCCGGTACCTCGCTCGCACGATCCCGTAGCAGAGCTCCTGCGCGAACCCGCTAGGCCAGATATCCAAGAGCTTGGCGACGAAGTCCGTGTCCTTAGCGGTCGAGGCCGCGTAGAGCTTCAGTCGAATGTGTCCTGTCACTTCGATCTCTCGCTCCAACGGTGGCGTAGCGAATCGGAGGATGTCGCGACGGTCGTCCAGTGCCCGCTGGTCGAGAGGCTCGTGCTGTCCCTGCTGCTGGTACAGCGTCATTACCGGGTCGCGCGGATCGTAGACATACTCATCCGCAGGCTCGTCACCCGGCGGTTCTTCCGACAGCGTGCCGTCGCCGGACACCGACGAAGCCCCGCCTCCGCTGTGCAGGTAGTAAGGTGCGTATCGTGTCCTCGCGAGCGGCCAGTCTTCCTCGTCTCGCCATGCGTTGTCGCCCATGACGAAGATTCGTACCTTCGGCCAGTCCGCAATGGCGTCCTCCTCGCCGTACAGCCACCGCCGGTACCACTGGGCCGTGATGTCGTAGTAGTCGAGATGCGCCTCGGGACCGAAGTCCATGTCTCCAAGTTTCGTCGGCCATTCGGTGCCGTCGTGCGTCCACGAGCCAATGACCAGGTACTGGTTGTCCCTTGCCAACTCGGTGGCCGCGTTTTCCTTGAGACCCGTGAAGTTCTTGATCGACATCACCTGCTGGTCGTACCAGCCAGTCTGGGTGAGCGTTGGTACGGCCATGTTGTGATGTTTCGCCTCGAAGTCGAAATGATCGGTCGCGTGGTCGCTCAACCACTTCCGCCAGTAAGGGTCGATGCCGTGCATGGCCTCGTCGGGAATCTCCATCAAGGGCAGATACCAGTACCACTTGCCACGGTCCCGATTTACGAAATACTCTTCCGCCTCGTCGGGAGTGCGCGAACCGGTGGGCGCATCGTCTCGAACGCGTTGATCGGGCGAGAGGGTGTTCATGCTCCACCACAGCACGCGCCCCAACCGCAGCACGGCGCTCAGCTCCCTATCAAGGAGGTTGGCACAGATCAACTGCGGCATGATCGCCTTGAGGTGTGGCGGTCTTGTGTGTGCGAGCTCAAGCTGCGTCCACCCGTCGTAGGATCCGCCCGTCGTCCCTACCCTGCCCGTCGACCATGGCAGCGAGGCCGCCCACTCCACGGTGTCATAGCCGTCGACGTCGTCCTTATGGTCGCCGCTGAAGAAGCCGGGCATGAACTCGCCGTCGGAACCGTACCGACCGCGAACGTCCTGGACCACATACAGGAATCCCCGTTCCGCCAGCCTGGAGCCCTTCTCATGGAACCGGTCGGCCCCTTTGTTGTACGGAGTGCGTTCCAGGATAACCGGGAACTTGGCGTCCACATCGGGACGGTACACGTCGGAGCGGAGCACGACTCCGTCCCGCATCGTGGCTTCGACATCGGCCTCCCGCGTTGTCGAATACATGCCGTAAGTAAGGAGCTACGCGCAGAGCGGGTCGTCGGGGTCCCAGCGACGGAACTCCGGCGTCCCGGAGGCGGCGAGATCGTCACGGGCGATGCCCCACCTTTCGGCCCACCGTTCAGGGTCATGAAGCTCGCTGTCGGGATTCGACCGGCTGCGCGCGATGAACCCGGGGAACCACGGACGACCAGACGCCTGCCCGACAGGGTTGTAGCGCAGGTCGAAGCTCCAGCGGATGGTGTCCGAGACATTTTCCAGCGAGCCGTGCTGGGTGTACTTCGTCATGAACAGGACGTCGCCGGGCTTCATGGGCAGGGCAATATGGTCGGGCGAAATGTTCTCGTCGGGAATCCCCATCTTGCCGCTCGGCGCAACACAGTGAAGGTCGAGCCCATGCCTGTGGCTGCCAGGCACGACGGTCAGGCACCCGTTCTCCTCGGTGGCCTCCGTGACTGGAAGCCAGACGGTCAGCATGTCGCTCTCGTCGGCCTCCTCCGTGACGACGCCGATGTCCTGGTGCCACGGGGTCATGGCTATGCCGGCGTGTAAACGCTTGCCCTCCGGGAGAACTGCTACAGGCGGTTTAATGCGTGTGTGTTGGACGGGGTTGCAGAAGATCTCCGGCCCAATGAACATTTCGACAGCGTCCAGCAGCCGCTCGTTCCTGAGAAGCCCGAAGGCCCTCGGCCCCGTGTGCATGGGAGTGTCGGGCTCGATGGAGCTCTGAGGGAGCGAGATGTCGAAGTAGTTGTAATACTCTCCCTCCGACTCCCTTGCAACCTCGGTCAGTCGCTCCGCGAACGGCAGGTCCTCGAACGTATCCGTGAGCTTTCCTTCCTCATGCCATTTCCGCGACAACCAGTCGAGTAAATCCCCGTACTCGTCGACGACTGGCCGGATGTCCTCCTCCGGGTCGAGAAGACCCTCCATTACGACGAACCCCTGCTCGTCGAACTCGTCCAGGACCGTCTGCTTATCGATGCCTTGCATATTGCTGCTCCAAACATGAACGAGGATTCAGGACTACCAATGCAGATTATCCAGCCGATATGGGATGAAGTCAATGACCCCGAGGGTACACGCCCCCACAATCTCGCCTATCCCGACTTCGTAGGGCCGGCTTCAAGCCCGTCCTGTCGTGGGAAACTACCAGACCGAAGCTACCTGAGCGGATGCCGCGATCTTCTCGTCTCGGGACACCACAGGCGCGTCCAACACGATGGATTCGGCAGCGATGAGCTTATCGTGCATCTCGGAAATCTCAGGAAATCGGTCGAGATTTTCAAGCTGTGCTCTGCCGAGGTCGGATAGTTCGATGCCGCCGACGGAAGAAAGCGTGTCCAGCAGGTCGGCGGGAACAAGCGGCTGCCCCAGTTTTGCCGAGAGGAAATAGAACTCCGCGACCACTATCGCGGGAACGACAATGATCGCGTTTCCCGTCTCGGCAAGACGAAACACGGCCGCCGCCGCGATGGACAGACGCTCAGGCGAACGCAAGTACCACCACAAGGCATGCGTATCCACCCCGAACGGGGGATTTATCTTCCTCCATGGGCGTCCTGCGCCGAGTCAGGTCCCACAGCCCCGCGTTCCCACACCGCCTTGATCCCAAGAAAGTCCTCGTAGGCCGCCTCCGGCAACTGACGCAACCCGCCTCTCAGCGCGCTGAGAGAAGGCTTTGCATCCGACTCCGACGGCTCGGAGACGAGTTTGCCGCACGGCTTGCCCCGACGAGTGATGATGACTTCTTCCCCTGAATCAAGACCCCGGAGTATCTCACTCGTTCTAGCCTTGAACTCTCGTATGCTGTATGTAGTCATGTTACAACCACCAATGTGATTTTGTTGTCTTTCACTTGTGGTCAC
>JAPPDQ010000127.1 GCA_028875495.1 Chloroflexota bacterium | reverse complement strand
TCGATGAGTATGTCGAGGCCGCGTCGCAGCCTATCGTCATGTCAATAGCCGAAGGTGACGGCATGTCACCTCTTCCCCTGCTGCCGGGAGACGGAACGGCGGTCGAGCGCGCAGGGTCGGACGTCCGGCATATCAAGCCCGTGCCGTCCTCTCTCCATGAGTCCGGTGGCGGCCTCACCGGCAGCGCCGTGTACTGGGCGGTCTGGGGCGTCCCTCTGCTTGCCATTGCGGGCGCCGTGGCGTGGAGGCGCAGGCAAACGGCTTCCAGGAGCGGCATCGCCGCGGCACGCAAGCGCAACGCCCTGCCCGCCGCGCGGAGCGCCCTGGCGGTCGCGGGGGAGTCCGGGGCCGATCCAAGGGTGGCCGTGGCCGATATCCTGTTGGAGTATCTCGCCGCTCGACTCGACGTGTCCGTGACCGGACTGACGCACGAGGCGCTCGATAAGTGGCTGCAGGGCCTTGGCGTCCCGCTCGATCTGGCCGTGCAGGTGGAGGGCGTCCTGGGCGCGGCAGAGATGGCGAAGTACGCGCCTGAGATCGGCGATTCCCTGGCCGCGACGGAGCATTTCGAAAGGACCGCAAAGCTCCTCAGCGACCTTGATGAGGCCATAGACGCATGAAGCGGTTCCTCCGATACATAATCGCCTTGTTAGCCGGCCTCGGCGGGGCTGTCGTCGTCGTTGGTGTGGCGCTCGCACAAGCGCCGTCCCCGACGGACCTGATGGACGAGGCGAACGAGCAGTACGAGGACGAAGAATATGCCGCTGCCGCCCAGCAGTACGAGGCCCTCATCGACAGCGGGTACGAGGACGCCGCCCTCTACTACAACCTCGGCAACGCCTACTTCAAGGACGGCGATCTCGGTCGGGCCGTCCTCAACTACCTCCGCGCCGAGGAGCTGTCCCCGCGCGACGCCGACATTCGCGCCAACCTCGAACTCGCCCGGGGCAGGACGGTCGACCGCGTAGAGTCGGGAGGCGAGTCCCTCTTCGCGAGCGTGTCCAACCTCGCGCGGCGATGGGTCACCGTTGGGGAGATGGGAGTCCTGTCGCTGCTGCTGTGGGTCGGGTGCGCCTTCGCGATAGGCGTGCTCAGCGTGTGGCGTGCCGTTCCTCGAAGACAAGCAGTGCGGAACGGCGCGGTCGTCGCGTCCGCCGCAACGCTCCTGTCGTTTCTGCTTCTACTGAGTATGCTCTATGCCAACCCGAATGACGATAGCGGAGTGGTAGTCGCATCAACGGTTGATGTCGTGAGCGGGCCAGGCGAGCAGTACGAGACGGAGTTCACACTTCACAGCGGTGCACAGGTGCGCCTCATCGACTCGCGCCAGGGATGGGTGCGGATCGCTCTTCCCGGTGACGACCTCCAGGGCTGGGCGCCGTCGGGCGCCGTTGAGGCCCTCAGACACGGCGGTTAGCTGAAACTCTCGTCGTTGCATTGCATGGGCGCCGTGTGTCACCCTTGCCTTCCCATAGGAGGAACGTGTCATGCGTGAGGGCGAGTACAAGAACGGCAAGAAGCATGGCCCCTGGAAGCTGTACTACCCCAACGGCCAACTCAAGAGCGAGGCGACGTTCCACGAAGGCCTCTACACCGGCTACTACTGCTCCTACCACGAAAACGGCGCGAAGAAGTTCGAGGGTTGGTACGCTCCCATCCGCGGCAACTCCCGCGACGGGCGGAAAGAGGGCGAGTGGCTCATCCACAACCGCGACGGCGTCCTCGAAGAGCGAATAGTGTACGACCGCGGGCGCATCGTCGAGCGCGTCGCGCTGGTTGACAGCTAGTAGCGAGCGGTCAACTGTAAATGACGGTATAAAGTCTTGGACGACCCTGCCGACTCGTGCTTCGACAAGCTCAGCACGAACGGGTCTCGACACAGAGTGCGTTCGCCCTGAGCTTGTCGAAGGGCATGACTACTGTCAATCGAATGGGCCTGCTATGGCCTTCTTAGCCGTCTCCACGCATCCCCGGTGGGGGGCCGCCACCATCCGGGCGTCGGCCTCCTGGGCCGCCCCCGCCCATGCGCCTTCTTCTCTCCCAATCTTCGGGCCGTCCCGGGCCGCCGGGCATACCGGGACCACCTGGCCGTCGAGGTCCTTGCCCTTCCGAGCTACCAGAGCGTCCAGGTTGCTGTCCTTCGGGGCCGTCGAGCGACTGTAGGCGCGCGTAGAGGCCATTTTGGGCCATGAGCTCGTTGTGGGTGCCGCGCTCAGCGATTTGCCCTTCGCTCAGCACGACTATCATGTCAGCGTTCCTGATCGTGGAGAGACGGTGCGCGATGACGACGGCGGTCCGGCCTCGCAGCATGTCCGCCAGCGCGCGCTGGATCTGCATCTCCGAGTTGGTGTCGACGCTCGCCGTGGCCTCGTCAAGAATCAGGACGTGGGGCTCGCCGACGATGGCGCGCGCGAAGCTGATGAGCTGGCGCTGGCCGATGCTAAGGTTCCCGCCGCGCTCCTGGAGGGGCGTGTCGTAGCCCTGTTCGAGGCCGGTGATGAAGTCGTGAGCTCCCACTGCCTTCGCGGCGTTCTCGATCTGCTCGTCCGTTACTCCTTCGCGGTTGTAGCGGATGTTCTCCGCCACCGTGGAGCCGGAGAAGAGGTACGGCTCCTGCGGTACCACACTCACCTGCCGGTAGAGCGATTCGAGGGCGATGTCGCGGATGTCCACGCCGTCGATGGTGATTTGGCCCTCCTTCACGTCGTAGAGCCGCAGGAGCAGCGAGACCATGGTCGTCTTTCCCGCGCCGGTCGGTCCGACGAAGGCCACCGTCTGCCCGGCAGTAATCTCAAGGTCGACATCTTGGAGGACGGGTTCTTCCTCGTGGTAGTGGAAGCCGACGCCCTTGTAGCTGATCTCCCCCTTCACCGGGGGCAGATCGACCGCGTCGTCCTTCTCCACGACCTCCGGGTCCATGTCCAGTATCTCGAAGATGCGCTCACCGGAGACCATGGCGCGCTGGAGCGAGCCGTACTCCTGGGTGAGGGTGCGCACAGGCTCGAAGAACCGCTGGATGAACAGAGCGAAGGCCACGAGGACTCCCGGTTGGATGGTCTCCTGGAAGACCATATAGCCGCCGAAGAAAACGACCAGCGCGAGTCCCAGAGACGTGAGAATCTCAACCGTGGGGAGCAGCGCGGCGGACAGACGGCTCGCCTGAAGGTTCGCCTCGAGGTTTTGAACGTTCGACTGCTGGAACCGGCGGATATTCGTCTCCTCGCGGTTGAGGCTCTGCACGACGCGCACCCCTGAAATGTTCTCCTGCAGGCCGGAGTTGACCTCCGCGATGGCCGTGCGAACACGCATGAACGACTTGCGGGCGAACCGCTGCCAGACGTTCAGCGCGATGAAGAGGATGGGGATGACCGAGAGAGTGATGAGGGCGAGGAGTGGGTTCATGAACACCATCGCCCCGATTATCCCGATCAGGCTGAGAACCTGCCCCAGGCTGTTGACGAAGATCGATATCACCTCTTGAAGCTGGCGAACGTCGTTCTGCACACGCGACATGATTCGCCCTGTCTCGTTCTTGTCGAAGAACGACATCGAGAGGCGCTGGATGTGGTTGAAGAGTTCCACCCGGAGCGTACGCAGGACGTCCTGTCCCGCGAGGGCCATCAGGCGCATGTTGAGATAGCTCGACAGGAACTGCACGGCGGCCACGGCGATGAAAAGGCCGACCGCCAGATTCAGCCCGGACAGATCGCCCGTCCCGATGAAGTCGTCTATGACCCATGCGACGATGAGCGGAAGGCCCACAACGGTTACCGTGTAGACCATCGTGGCGATGAAGGCAATGGTGACGATAGTCTTGTACGGACGGAAATACTTGACCAGCCGCATGACGACACTGTGGTCGTACAGCTTGCCGTCCTCGTCCTGGTCGAGGCCCATTTCGCCCATGCGGCGAATCGCGCCCGGCCCCATGCCGCCGGAATAGCCGCCTCGGCTGTAGCCGCCGCCCATGCCACCTGACATCATTGCTGCTGCCTCCTGTATGCAATCAATAGATGCGTCATGTCCCCTCCCGCTTATCCTTGCAGCATTCGTCCGACTCAGACGGCGTCTGCCGTGCCATGGCATCGACGAGAATGTCCAATGCCGGCGCTATTGTGTCCAGTTCATCGTCGGTCAGTGACTCGGATATCGCCTCGAATCCCACCGCTCCCATGCGGGAAAAGCGGTCGAGCATCTCCCTGCCGGGTTCAGTTATCTGGCAGAGCACCACGCGGCGGTCGGATGGGTCGGGAACGCGCTCGACGTACCCTTTCCTGACGAGCCGGTCGATCATGCTGGTAGCAGACGGCATCCCCCGCATCAGGTGATCGGAAATGTCCTTCATGCGCTGGGGACCACGACTGAGGAAATACAGCGTGCGGACTTGCGGCATCGTCATGTCGAATCCGGCAAGATCGTCCCGCATGCGCGCTCTTCCAAGCCTTCTCATACGGTCCATGCTCGCGGCGATTCGGTCGATCAGTTCTTTTCTGTCGGGGTTCATCGTCACCTTATTACTTTCACTAACTCGAAGTATCTTATCATATCGAATAATTCACGTCAACGGCCTAGAACCGATTGAGAGGGGAGCATATTCCGACGCGCTCCCCAATCGACCTACCCCCACGAATGTATGGTAGAGTTGTTGCCGAAATCAACGCGGAGGCGGAGATGAAGATCGTTCGATATGAAGCAACCGGCGCGGCGACCTACGGCGGGCTCCAAGACGACGGCTCGATCCGGGAGATCATCGGCTCGCCGTTCGAAGATTTTTCTGTGGGAGACGCGGTCGCGGACTTTGATTCCGTACGAGTCCTGCCGCCCGTAGAGCCGCGCAAGGTCATCGGGGTGGGCCTCAACTACACCAAGCACATTGAGGAAATCGGCATGAACAAGCCCGAGTTCCCCATGCTGTTCATGAAGCCCAACACCAGCGTCATCGGACACGGCGACGCCATAGTCCTACCCAAGGAGACCAAGCAGACCGAGTATGAGTGCGAGCTGACCGTCGTCATCGGAAAGAACGCCCGCCGCGTGTCGGAGGACGAAGCCCTCGACTACGTGCTCGGCTACACGTGCGGCAACGACGTGAGCGAGCGGACGATCCAGTTCCCCGAGATGAAGATGGGCGCGATTCTCGTCGGCAAGGGGTTCGATACCTTCTGCCCAATCGGCCCCGTCATCTCCACCGGCCTCGACCCGTCCGACCTGCGAATACAGACCAGGCTCAACGGCGAGACGAGGCAGGACGGAAGCACGTCCGACCTCCTGTTCTCCGTCCCCAAGCTCGTCTCCTACATCAGCGATGCCATGACCCTTCAGCCGGGAGACTGCATCCTTACGGGAACGCCGTCGGGCGTCGGCCCGATCGCCCCCGGCGACGTGGTCGAGATCGACATCGAGGGAGTCGGCGTCCTCAGCGTCCCCGCCGTTGCCGGGGGGTGAAAGTCCGTCCGGTTTCTTCACGGCGTAGGAAAGTAGACGGCGACGCTGTCCAAACCGCGAATCACCAAGGTCGAGATCGAGACGTTCACCTATGAGCTGTCCGACCTTGCGCGGGGCGAGCACGGGCCGACGTACTCGCCCGGTAAGTCGATCACCAACACCGCTCACGCCATCACTATCTTTACGGACGTCGGCGTAACCGGAGAGTACGTGTGGAGCGGGCCTGTCGAGTACGCAGGGGCGTGCGTCGTCGCCGAGTTGCTCGTGGGGCAGGACCCGCTTGAGCGCGAGTACATCTACTCTCGCGTCAAGCAGGCGATGCGTCAGCAGGCCGAGATCGGCATCTCTGCCGTCGATATCGCCCTCTGGGACCTCGCAGGCAAGTACCACGACGCGCCGATTCACCAGTTGCTCGGCGGCTATCGCACGACCCTCCCGACCTACCCCGCCAGCGTTCATGCCACCGAGCACGACGAACTGAAGTCCCCCGAGGAGATGGCCGACTTCGCCGAGCAGTGCAAGGAGTTGGGCTATCCTGCCTTCAAGATTCACGGCTGGGAGAACGGCGAGCCGAACCGCGAGGCCGCAACGATCCTCGCGCTCCGTGACCGCGTGGGGCCGGAGATGGA
The DNA here is from genome assembly GCA_028875495.1 of Chloroflexota bacterium. GTDB lineage: Bacteria > Chloroflexota > Dehalococcoidia > Lucifugimonadales > VXLM01 > VXLM01. The sequence goes on along the minus strand of JAPPDQ010000127.1, from coordinate 8,621 downwards.
CCTCATGTCCGACCCGTACAACGCGCTCCGCACTTTCGGCGACGCGATCAAGGTCGGACGGGCCTGCGACGAGGCGGGCTACTTCTGGTACGAGGACCCGCTGGCGGATGGAGGCATATCGCAGTTCGCGCACCGCAAGCTCCGGGAGCTGTTGGCCACGCCGCTGCTCCTGACAGAGCACGTTCGGGGCCTGGAGGCCCGTGTCGACTTCATGGTCAACGGCGCTACCGACTTCGTGCGTGGCGACGTGCAGTACATGGGCATCACCGCGACGATGAAGCTCGCCCACGCGGCAGAGGGCCTCGGCCTCGACATTGAACTGCACAGTCCCGGCCCGGCCCAGCGTCAGTGCATGGCCGCCATTCGGAACACCAACTACTACGAGCTGTCAGGCTCCCGGCCCAAAGGCCCGAACGCCAACTACATTCCGGTGTACGCGAATGACTACGTCGACCAGCTCGACGCGGCGGTGGACGGGCACTTCCCCGTGCCGCAAGGGCCGGGACTCGGCGTGGAGTACGACTGGACGGCTATCAGGCGGAACAGCTTAGGGACTGAGGTTTTCCAGTAGGAAGCCCGTTCACCCTGAGCGTGTCGAAGGGTGGCACCGCCGTTCATGGTTCGACAAGCCTGTCCTGAGCCTGTCGAACGGCTCACCACGAACGGTTCGCGGGGCGTATTCGACTGCCTCGTAGCTCAAGCGCCTGTGCGAGAGCCGCTAGATTCGCTTCTCAAACGCTAACACCTCGAAGCCGAGTTTCCTGCCCCTGGCAACCTCTTCGTACCCGGCCTTCGTGTACATGCGAATCGCGGCGACCTGTCCGGCGGTCGTCTCCAACGTCAGCGTTCGGAAGCCCAACTCTTTTGCTCGTTCTTCCAGCGTCGATAGGATGCGTGTGCCGAGACCTCTTCGCTGATGGTCGGGATGTACCCGCATCCGGCAAATCTCGACGCGGTCGTCGGTCAGGCGTTTGAGGGCTCCCATTGCGACGATGCGGCCGTCGATGACACCCACGTAGAACTCGCCGCCCGCCTCGATGTACACGGCCTCGATGCGGTGGAGGTCATCGTCCCAGGGGCCGCTTCCAGCGTGTGCGCCGACCTCGTTCAGGGCGACGTTGTGGAGGTCCCACACGACGTCGTGGTCGGAAGCAATGTACCGCCGCACCTCCATCATCGAAGCGCCAGCCGCGCTATCTCGCCGGTGAAGGAGAGGATGTAGACCTCGCCGTCCGGCCCCTCGGCGAAGGACGATATCTGCAGGTCGGTGTCGGCGATGAGGGCTTGGTCGACCACCTGACTGCCGTCGTGGCGCAGCGCCCAGATATTCCCGGTGCAGAAGTCGCCGTACAGGTAGGCGCCGACGAGTGAGGGGATACGGGGACCCCTATAGACGTACCCGCCCGTGACGGAGCACCCCCCGTCGCGACCGTACTCTGCCACCGGAGGTTCAAGTCCCTCGCTGCTGCAAGGGCTGTCTCGGAAGCACAGCGATCCCTCGACGATATTCCATCCGTAGTTGGCCCCCGGCTTGATGATGTCGATCTCCTCCAGCTTGTTCTGTCCGACGTCGCCCGTCCAGAGGTTGCCCGTCATGCGGTCGAAGGAGAATCGCCACGGGTTTCGTAGGCCGTAGGCCCAAATCTCCGGTCGCGCGCCCTGCACACCCACGAAGGGATTGTCGGGCGGTACGGCGTAGGAACCGACCTCGTCGAGCGTGCTCACGTCGATGCGGAGGATCGTGCCAAGCAGCGTCCGAAGGTTCTGTCCGTGTCCTCTCGGATCGCCTCCGCTGCCGCCGTCGCCGAGCCCGACGTAGAGGTATCCGTCGGGCCCGAAGGTGACCTGACCGCCGTTATGGTTCGAGTACGGCTGCCCGATCTCCATTATGATCTTCTCTGTAGTCGGGTCAGCCTCTTGGGTACCCGCCGGAGCATGATACCGGGAGATGACCGAGCGCCTGGGCGAGGCGGCGGAGTAGTAGACGTAGAAGTACCCGTTGTTGCGGTAGTCGGGGTCGAAGGCGAGACCGAGCAGGCCCTCCTCGTTGCCGCGGTCGCTGACCCTGTTGCGGATATCGAGGAAGGTCTTTGGAGAGGAGGGATCCGGCACGTTGTCGAACACCATGATACGTCCGGGCTGGAGGACGAGGTACAGGCGGTCGTGCATCCCGTCGGGGTGCGTCAGGAACACCATGCGGTCGAACGAGACGTCGGGGAAGACGGTCTCGGCGCGTACGCTTGGTAGAGGGCCGCTTGCGGGTGCGGGGGTGTCTGATGCCGCAGTTGGAACGCTTGTGGGTACAGAGGTCTCCGTTTCGACGGTTGCAACGCCCGTGGGTGAAGGGGTCTGCGGTTCCGTAGTGGCCATACGTGGTGGCGGGGTCGCTTCCGGTTCGGACGAACAGGCCGTCACGGCTACGGTGGCGACGATCACGGAGACAATTGCCGCTGCCAAGATCGATCTACTCATTCACACGCTCCAAGTGTCCTCGGTGTACCACGAACCGCGTCATGCGTGACAGGTACTCCGGTTCGATGACGTCCACGTCGGCGGTGGTGATGAAGACTTGGCTGTAGTTGGACACTCGCTCCAGCACCAAGCGCCGGCGGGGAGCGTCGAGCTCCGAGAGCACGTCGTCGAGGAGCAGGCCGGGCTGCCGGTTGCGCGCGTGGCTGAGGTGCTCCGCCTCCGCGAGCTTGAGGGCGAGTACTGCCGGCCGGGCCTGTCCGCGTGATGCGTAGAGGCCAACGTCCATGCCGTCGAGGAGCAGCTGGAAGTCGTCGCGATGGGGTCCTCGCACGGAGAAGCCCTGGGCGATCTCCCGCGATCGCACTTGCATAAGGGACTCCCGCATAGCCTCGCCGATGTCCTCCGGGGTGTGTTGTCCGTCCAGATTGAAGCTTGGGCGGTAGGCCAGTTCGAGGGCATCGCCGTCGTCGGTGAGGGTAGCGTGCGTCCGGGCGGCGCCTTCCGACAGGAAGTCGAGGGCATCCCGTCGTCGGGCTACCACGAGGCTTCCCGACTTGACGAGCTCGCCGTCCCAGAACTCAAGGTCGCTGGGGCGAGAGCGGTTGGCCTTGATGCCCTTGAGCAGGTGGTTGCGCTGGACGACGACGCGCTGGTAGCGCTGGACGGCGCGGAGGTACTCGCGGTCGACCTGGGAAATGAGGATGTCCATGTACCGGCGGCGCAGGCCGGGTGAGCCGTACACCATGTCGAGGTCCTGCGCGCTGAACATGACGGCGTTGATCTCGCCGACCAGATCGGAGGCGCGACGGGGGATGCCGTTGACGCGGACGTACTTCTGGACGTGCAGACGGTTCTCGGCCTCGCCTCCGTGCGACTCGTTGACGGTGTTCTTGAAATCGACCTGGACGCGAACGGGGCCGTCCTCACGCTGCACGACGGCGGCGACCTGCGAGAAGAACTCGACGCCAACGGACTCGCGGCGGACAAGCTCACGCTCAGTTGAGGCGCGCTGGGACTTGGCAATGACGAGGAGGTAGAGGGCTTCGAGGAGGTTGCTCTTGCCGTGCCCGTTGTTGCCCTGCACGAGCACCATCCCCGGCTCCAGATCGACTTGCAGCCGCTCGTAGTTGCGTACGTTGAGGAGCGAAAGCTGGGAGAGATGGATGGCGAGACCTCAGAAGCCGGAGATCAAGACTCGCCCGACCGTGATGCCACGAGATCGAGTAGGTCGTCCTCGGTGATGACCGTCACGCCGAGCTTCTCGGCGTCGGCGAGCTTCGACCCGGCATCCTCGCCTGCGACGAGGTAGTCGGTCTTCTTGCTGACGCTGCCACTCACCGCGCCGCCGAGGTCCTTGATCCTGCCCGTAATCTCCGAGCGGCTGAAGCGCTCCAGCCTGCCGGTGACGACGAAGCGGAGGCCATCGAGGACCTGTTCGACCGTCTCCTCAGCCTGCTCGGACTCCATAGTAACACCGACTTCTCGCAGCTTCTCGATCACGGCACGGTTGGAATCATTGGCGAAGTAAGCGACGACGGCCTCGGCGATCTTCGGGCCGATGGACTGCACAGCCTCAAGGTCTTCCTGACTCGCGTTCATCAGCGCGTCGATGTTCGGGAAGTGCCGCGCGAGAAGCTCGGCCACCTCGCTGCCGACATGCTGAATGCCGACCGCGACAAGGACGCGGGAGAACGGGCGCTCCTTCGAGGCTTCGATGGCGGAAAGCAGGTTTGCGACGCTTGTCTCGCCGAAGCGTTCCAGCTCCAGCAAGTCTTCCTTATTGAGGGTGTAGAGGTCGGCGACCTGCCGAATGAGGCCCTTTTCGAGCAGGACGGTTGTCTGCTTGATGCCCAGCCCCTCGATGTCCATCGCGCCTTTGCTGACGAAGTGCTCCAGGAGACGCACGAGCTGGGCGGGGCAGGCGACGTTGACGCAGATATGGGCCGCCTCTCCCTCGGCGCGGACGACCGGCTCGACACAGCTTGGGCAGGCCTCCGGCATCTTGAACGGTCTCTCGTTGCCGGTGCGCTTGCTGACGACGGACGAAACGACCTGGGGGATGACCTCCCCCGCGCGCTCGACGACCACCCAGTCGCCAATGCGGAGGTCCTTGGTCGCGATGTAGTCGGCGTTGTGGAGCGTCGCCTGCCTGACCGTGACGCCGTTGATGTTGACGGGTTCCAGGACGGCATACGGGTTGATGCTCCCCGTCCTGCCGACGTTGACCTTGATCTTACGAAGTTGTGTAGTAGCCTGAGTAGCGGGGAACTTATAGGCGATGGCCCAGCGCGGCTCGCGGCCCACGACCCCAAGATGACGCTGGTAGTCGAACCGGTTGACCTTCACGACCACGCCGTCACAGCCGTAGTCGAGGTCTTCCCAGCCCTCGACCCACGTCCTGCAGTAGTCGAGCGCCTCGTCGGGAGTGCGGACAAGGCTGCTGTGCGGGTTGATCTTGAAGCCGAGACGGGAGAGGGCCTCGATGGACTGCCAGTGGGTATCGAACTCCATCGGTTCCGCGTAGCCCAGGGTGTAGACGAAGATGTCGAGGGGACGTTCGGCCGTCATGCGCGGGTCGAGCTGCCGGACGGAGCCGGCGGCGGTGTTGCGTGGGTGCGCGTAGGGAGGGAGGCCGTCGGCGATGCGCTGCTCGTTGAAGGCCTCAAACGCGGATTTGGGGAAGATGACCTCACCACGGACCTCGAAGCGGCTCGGCGCCGCAGCCGGGACACGGAGGGGGATACTTCGGATCGTCCGCATGTTGGAGGTCACGTCCTCGCCGACCACGCCGTTGCCTCGCGTCGCTCCGCGCGTGAGGAGGCCGTCCTCGTAGGTCAGGGCCACCGCGAGTCCGTCGAGTTTGAGCTCGCAGACCATGTCGAACTGCGATTCTTCGAGGAGGCCGGAAACGCGGGCGTGCCAGGCGAGGAACTCCTCGTCGTCGAAGGCGTTGCCAAGGCTCAGGAGCGGGACAGGGTGCTCGGCCTGAGTGAACCCCTCAAGCGGCTCCGCGCCGACGCGCTGGGTCGGAGAGTCGGGCGTGACAAGCTCGGGGTGCTCGGCCTCGATCCGGCGGAGCTCGCGCATCAGGTCGTCGTACTGGGCGTCCGATATCTCCGGGTCGTCGAGCACGTAGTACCGGTGGTTGTGGTAGTCGATACGGTCTCGAAGTTCGGTTACTCGTTCGAGAGTGGTGGTGCCGGGCATCGCCGCCGTCCTGTCTAGCGTATGTTTAGATAATAGCAGTGATGCGCATGAGGGGGCATCACCCTCGCCTCCGTATCAAGTACGGGGGTAAGGACGCCCTTACACCTAACCCCGCAATCTCCTTCCCCAGAAAGAAATGTCCGAAAATGCCCGAAAATGCCCGGTTAAAACAGACCCCCACCGTCATTCCCGCGCAAGAACGTCACCCCGTACCCCGATACGGGGCGGGAATCCATCCTCCCCCCTCTGCGCCCTCTGTGATCTCTGTGGTGAATCCCCCTCTACGGTGAATCCTCAGGGAGAGGGGATATGAAACACTGGACGGCCTTTCAAGGCCATAGCTATACTGAATGACGCGCGTGGAGATTAACGCGCATGATTCCACCGGAGATACAGTCGATTTGCCTCCGTCCGACCAGTACACCGATTTCGTTCGAGAGCACCCTTCCCTGCTCGCCATCGGCAATACGCCCTTAGTGCAGCTCGACCTGCCGATAGACATCGGAGACGCGAGGGTATCGGCCAAGTATGAGCACCTCAACCCCGGAGGCTCGATCAAGGACCGTCCCGTGCTTCGGATGCTGGTGGAGGCGATCCTTGCAGGCGATCTGACGCCCGACCAGACGATTCTTGATGCGACATCGGGCAACGCGGGCATCGCCTACGCGATGATCGGGGCGGTGCTCGGATACAAGGTCGAGTTGGTGATGCCGGAGAATGCGAGCGAGGAGCGAAAGAAGCGGCTCCGCGCCCATGGGGCAGAGATCGTCTTCACCGATCCTATGCTGGGATACGACGAGAGCCTCCATGAGGTCAAGCGTCGCTACGAGGCCGACCCCGACAAGTATTTCTGGTGCGACCAGTACTCCAATCAGAACAACCCCCTCGCGCACTATGAGACGACCGCCGAGGAGATTCTCTCGCAGGCTGCCGACCTGACCCACTTCGTTGCGGGCGTCGGCACGGGCGGAACGATCAGCGGGGTGGGCAAGCGGCTCAAAGAGCACAATCCCAACATCAAGGTCATCGGCATCAATCCGCCCGTATGGCCCGGCGTCGAGGGGCTGAAGCACCTGGGCGAGGGGCACATCGTGCCGGAGACGTACCACGAGGAGCACGTTGACCGGATGATCGACATCGACGTGGACGCATCGTACGAAATGTCGCGGGAGATGTCGGATAAGGGGCTGTTCGCTGGCCAGTCGTCGGGCTCTTATGTGTGGGCGGCGTACCATGTCGCGGGCGAGGCGCGGTCGGGCCACGTCGTCACGATCTTCAACGACATCGGCGAACGCTACTTCTCCACGGGCATGTGGGACACGGGCAGGTGACGGGCGTTTAAGCCGCCTAGTGGTTGCTCAGCGGTACCCGTTCGTGGTGCGCTTGTCGAACCATGAACAGCGCCTCGACCCTTCGACAGGCTCAGGGTGAACGGATCGTCGTCAGCAGTTATTGCTCGTGCCGAGCAGGTCTTCGGCGTCCCACTCTTCTTCGAATTGCATGATCTCGTCCCAGCGGTCGAGGATTGGCAGGTATTCTTCATACCAAGTCCTGTAGTAATCGGAGCCGGTCGTTTCGCTCCAACGCTCGCGGCTTTCCCAGTATTGCAGGGCGAGGTATGACCGAGTGCCCTCGATACGGCGGAGCCCCAGCCCCAGACAGCCCTGCAGTTTCCTGAAGTGCGGCATGATCTCCTTACGCACCAGTTCGACGAGCTCGGACTCTTCTCGCCCGTCCCTGAGGGCCCATCGCTTGTATGTGATGAATTCGGCCATACCGGGTTGCAGTATAGGTGATTCAACGGATTTCGGACTGCACTGCCTCCGCCCGCTAGCGAGACAAGTGGACGGTGATCGCACGGTCTTCGTTGCAGACGTTGACACGGCTACGCCGTATTCACTACACTCAGTACCAACCGAGCGGTGTGTAACGGTGTCGAAGACGCGGATGACGAGAATTCTCTGACGAGGTAAGGCCATGGTTGGCGAGAACACGACCATTTCAAGAGAAGACCTTGCGGTCGAAAAGAACAATGAGGGCGTATCACGGTTCAAGGCCGGTGACTTGGCCGGAGCAGCCAGGGCGTTCCAGGAAGCCCTCCAGTTCGACCCTTCGCTGGATGAAGCGCGGGAAAACCGCGACATGGCGATCAAGCGGCTGGGGTACGACCCCATCGACGACGACGCCGAACTTGTACGCACACGCCGGGAAGAGGACTTCGCGATTGACACCGGGGGCGATACGCTGGAGAAACTCGTCCAGTATGCCCTCTACGCCCTCGCAGCGGTGATTGGCATCGCCCTCATGGTGGGCATCTATGCAATTCTCGGCCCGCTAGGCATCGTACTTCTGATTGTGGGCTGTTTGTTTGTATGGGCCATCAAGTGGAGTTGGCTTTTCTTCCTCAAGTAAGCCTGCCAGTCTCCTTCTGACATACAGCGCCGCTTTCGCTGTCTCGCCGGCTTGGCCGGCCCTGTGTATGGCCTTGTGGGTCTATTGCCCTACGACAAGCTCAGGGGCGAACGTGTTTTCTCCGAACCTGAGTGAGGAAAACTCGTCGAAGCTGAAGTAGTTAGTCAGCCTTCGATCGGCTCAATGAGGCCGTAGTCGCCGTCCTCGCGCCGATACACAACATTGTAGCTGCCCGTCTCCACGCTGCGGAACAGGTAGAAGCTGTGGTTCAGCAGCTCCATCTCGGCTATCGCGTCGTCCACGGTCATGCCGATCATCGGAAAGCGCTTGCGTCGGACCACCTTGATGGGCATGTCCTCCATCTCTTCCGGGGACGGCGTTTCCTCGTCCGGCTCGGGAGCCAGACCGTCGGGCAGATCGCGTAAAGACTTGCGCTCCCGGTTGGAGCGGTAGCGCCGTCCCTTGTACCGTCGTATCTGGCGATCCATTACGTCGACGGCGGTGTCGATCGCTTCGGAGACGGTCGAGCT